>NZ_VWXC01000010.1:0-230291 GCF_011752685.1 Candidatus Pantoea communis | reverse complement strand
GATATTTTTTACGTCCGGAGACGCTGATATCAATCCTGCGAGTGCCCACACAGATTGTCTGATAAATTGTTAAAGAGCGGTGCAATCAGCGCCTTAAGCTGCTGTTGCGAGGTGGCGTATATTACGCTTTCCTCCTTCAGAGTCAAACACTTTTTTCAGCGTTTTTCTCCGGCGGGATGAATTTCTTCACTCCCTGCTGAGCCGTCTGCGTTGCTGCTTTGCCGTCTCAGTGGTGGCGCATTATAGGCAGGTTCTGAGGAAGCGCAAGGGCAATTTTCAAGTTTTTATTCGTTCGCTTGAAAATTGCACAAAACCGCCTAAATCAGCCCTTTTTAATGCGTCCAGGCAGCTCTGACAGGCTGTTAAGCACCCAATCTGCTGCATTTTCGCCTTCAGCGGTGACCGGCTTACCAGTACGCACCAACACTTTCGTGCCCACACCTGCTGCTGCTGCTGCCTGCATATCTTCTATTTTGTCACCTACCATATAAGAAGCAGTCATATCGATGTTCAGATGCTTCTGCGCAGAGAGCAGCATACCCGGCTGCGGCTTACGGCAATCACATACCTGGCGATACTCTTCTACTGTTGCATCTGGCAGATGAGGACAGAAATAGATGCCATCAAGATCGACATCACGATCCGCCAGCGACCAATCCATCCATTCGGTGAGCTGCATAAACTGGTCTTCGGTAAACATGCCGCGCGCAATACCGGACTGGTTGGTCACCAGTACCAGCGCGAAGCCCATCTTCTTTAGCACCTGTAACGCTTCAATGGTGCCATCGATGAATTCAAAATTATCGATTTCGTGAACATAACCATGATCGACATTCAGGGTGCCATCACGATCCAGGAAAATAGCGGGGACTTTATTCGACACGTAGAAACTCCTGCTGCAAATAATGCCGCACAGTATCGCATGATTGCATATATAGAGAGAATGGCAGATTGAATGACTTCGATTGATTTAGCCGTCTGGATGCCTTAACATCCATCCAAATTTCACGCAGCGCAATCGCGTGAAACCCGATACACCACGGACAACGTAACACGATAACTATTAAACTAATGATTAAACTCGAAAACATTACCAAAGTGTTCCAGCAAGGTTCACGCACCATTCAGGCGCTTTCCAACGTCAGCCTGCACGTGCCTGCTGGACAGATTTATGGCGTCATCGGTTCTTCCGGTGCCGGTAAAAGTACGCTGATCCGCTGCGTTAACTTGCTTGAGCGTCCAACATCAGGACGCGTTCTGGTTGATGGTCAGGATTTGACTGCCCTCTCCTCCTCAAAACTGACGCTGGCACGCCGTCAGATTGGCATGATTTTCCAGCACTTCAATCTAATGAACTCACGTACCGTAGCCGGTAACGTTGCGCTGCCGCTTGAATTGGGCAACCTGTCACGTGAGCAGATCAAAAACCGCGTAACTGAACTGCTGGAGTTAGTTGGACTGGCGGACAAGCACGACAGCTGGCCTGCGAATCTTTCCGGAGGACAAAAACAGCGTGTGGCGATTGCGCGTGCGCTGGCCACGAATCCAAAAGTTTTGCTGTGCGACGAAGCCACCAGCGCCCTCGACCCAGCAACCACGCGCTCCATCTTAGAGTTACTGAAAGACATCAACCGCCGTCTGGGGATCACTATTCTGCTGATCACTCATGAGATGGATGTGGTGAAACGCATCTGCGATCAGGTTGCTGTTATCAGTAATGGCGAACTGATTGAGAAAGACAGCGTCAGTGAAGTGTTCTCACATCCTAAAACGCCACTGGCTCAGCAATTCATTCAATCGACGCTGCATCTGGATATCCCAGACGATTACCAGCAACGTATGACACCGCAAGCCACAGCTGAAAGCGTCCCGCTGTTGCGTCTGGAGTTCACCGGCAAATCAGTAGATGCGCCGCTGCTGTCAGAAGCTGCTCGTCGCTTCAATGTGAATAACAACATCATCAGTGCCCAGATGGATTATGCCGGCGGCGTCAAGTTCGGCATCATGCTGGCCGAGATGGATGGCAGTGAAACAGACACACAGGCAGCGATTGCCTGGCTGAAAGAAAATCATGTGAAAGTAGAGGTACTGGGTTATGTCTGAAGCGATGCTGTGGTTACTGACGCGTGGCGTCTGGGAAACGCTGATGATGACCTTCGTCTCTGGTTTCTTTGGTTTTGTACTCGGCCTGCCCGTCGGCGTGCTGCTGTATGTCACTCGCCCAGGGCAAATTCTGGCCAATGGCACACTCTATCGCGTGCTCTCAGCGGTGGTGAATATCTTCCGTTCAATCCCCTTCATTATATTGCTGGTGTGGATGATTCCTTTCACGCGCATGATTGTCGGCACCTCCATTGGTTTGCAGGCTGCAATCGTGCCACTGACAGTCGGCGCCGCACCTTTCATTGCGCGTATGGTCGAGAATGCGCTGTTAGAGTTGCCAACCGGTTTAATCGAAGCCTCACGCGCGATGGGCGCGACTCCCCTGCAGATCGTACGTAAAGTGCTGCTGCCAGAAGCCCTGCCTGGTCTGGTGAATGCCGCTACAATTACTCTGATTACGCTGGTCGGCTATTCCGCCATGGGTGGCGCGGTCGGCGCAGGTGGCTTGGGTCAGATTGGCTATCAGTATGGTTACATTGGTTATAACGCCACTGTGATGAATACCGTGCTGATTTTGCTGGTTGTTCTGGTGTATCTCATTCAATTCTGTGGCGACCGCATTGTCCGTGCTGTGTCACATAAATAAGTAAACAACATCAATAGTCCTCTATCAAGGAAGGGATATGTCTTTCACATTTAAAAAGATTGCCGCTGTGGGTGCTCTGATTGGCGCAATTGCGCTGGCAGGATGCGATCAGAAAGCTAAAGACCCAAACCACATCAAAGTGGGTGTGATTGTCGGTGCTGAGCAGCAGGTTGCTGAAACCGCAGTGAAGGTCGCTAAAGAGAAATACGGTCTGGATGTTGAGCTGGTGACCTTTAACGATTACGTTCTGCCGAACGAAGCATTAAGCAAAGGCGATATCGATGTTAACGCCTTCCAGCATAAGCCTTATCTGGATCAGCAGATCAAAGACCGTGGCTATAAGCTTGTGCCAGTGGGTAACACCTTCGTTTATCCGATTGCTGGCTATTCAAAGAAAATCAAATCACTGGATGAACTGCAAAACGGTGCACAGGTTGCGATTCCTAACGATCCAACCAACCTCGGTCGTTCACTGCTGCTGCTGCAGAAAGTCGGCCTGATCAAACTGAAAGATGGCGTGGGCCTGCTGCCAACCTCTCTGGATATTGTTGAGAACCCTAAAAACCTGAAGATTGTTGAGCTGGAAGCGCCGCAGCTGCCACGTTCACTCGACGATCAGCAGATTGCACTGGCGGTGATCAACACCACTTACGCCAGCCAGATTGGTCTGACCCCAGCGAAAGATGGCATCTTTGTTGAAGACAAAGATTCTCCTTACGTGAACCTGATCGTTAGCCGTGAAGATAATAAAGATGCGGAAAACGTGAAGAAATTTGTTCAGGCATATCAGTCTGATGAAGTTTCTGAAGCCGCGAACAAAATCTTCAACGGTGGTGCAGTTAAAGGCTGGTAATTTTCGCCTTTGATGCCATCCAGGGCGGCTTCGGTCGCCCTTTCTTTTTGCTGACTTGTTATTTAATCCCGTCCTTGTTTCAATAACGCCACTTTTTACTACTGAGGATGTTGCCATGCGTTTTTTACCGCTCTGCTTGTTAGCATTGATGCTAACCGGGTGTGTCCGTGAATATCACCCAATAAGCAGTGCTCCCGCCCGCCCGCAACCATCATCCAGCGAACCAGAACGTAAGCCTGCTCCACGTCCTGCACCGGTAAAAATTTATACCGATGCCACCGATCTGGTCAGTAATCCGTTCCGCGATCTGGGCGAAGTCTCTGCCGATGATTGCCAAAGCAGCAGCCAGGATTCGCCACCGAATATCAATACCGCGCGTAAGCGTCTGCAGATTAAAGCAGCCGGGATGAAAGCGAACGCGATATTGCTGCATAAATGCGAAATCGTCACCAGCACGCCGGGCTGCTATCGCCAGGCGATTTGCCAGGGCTCAGCACTGAAAGTTTCCAATCAATGAGTGATTTTGCCTTTGCGCAAATCGGCGTCATTCGTTCGCCGTGGAAAGAAAAATTTGCCGTACCGCGCCAGCCTGGATTAGTTCAGGATGGCGGCGGCGAGTTGCATCTCCTGCCGCCTTATAATCAGCCAGAAGCGGTGCGCGGGCTTGAAGCCTTCAGCCATCTTTGGGTGCTGTTTGTTTTCCATCAGACCATGGAAGGCGGTTGGCGCCCAACCGTACGCCCTCCTCGCTTAGGTGGCAACGCACGCATGGGAGTCTTCGCCACCCGATCCACCTTTCGCCCTAACCCCATCGGCATGTCGCTGGTCGAATTGAAAGGCATTCGATGTGAAAAGCAGCAGGTGATTTTGCAACTTGGCAGCCTTGATTTGGTGGATGGCACACCGGTAGTGGATATCAAACCCTATCTGCCGTTTGCAGAAGCACTGCCGGATGCCCGAGCAGGTTTTGCCCAAAGCGCACCGGATGCCACTATGCCCGTACGTTTCTCTGCTTTGGCGCAGAGCCAAATCCAGCAGCAGAAAAACTATCCCCATTTGGCCCGTTTCATTGCGGAAGTCTTAGCGCAGGATCCCCGCCCCGCCTATCGTAAAGGTGAGGCCGAGGATCGTGAGTATGCCGCCTGGCTACTCGACTTTAACGTGCGCTGGCGTATTGATGAGATCGGCACAGAAGTGATCGCTCTCGATCCACGCTAAAACAAGCTTTTGAGTGAATGATCTCGCTGGTACACTAGCCGCCAGAAAAATTTTTGTCAGTGTCCTTCCGTACAACTGGAATCGTAATCAATGCGTACTACTCAATATCTGCTCTCTACTCTGAAAGAGACGCCATCCGATGCGGAAGTGATCAGCCACCAGCTGATGCTGCGCGCCGGTATGATCCGTAAACTGGCTTCTGGTCTTTATACCTGGCTGCCGACCGGTGTTCGCGTGCTGCGAAAAGTTGAAAACATCGTACGCGAAGAGATGAACAACGCGGGTGCGATTGAGATCTCCATGCCGGTGGTTCAGCCTGCCGATTTATGGGAAGAGAGCGGCCGTTGGGAGCAGTACGGCCCAGAACTGCTGCGCATTAAAGATCGCCACGAGCGTCCGTTCGTGTTGGGCCCAACCCATGAAGAAGTGGTCACCGATCTGATCCGTAATGAGCTGAGCTCGTACAAACAGCTGCCACTGAATCTGTATCAGATTCAAACCAAATTCCGCGATGAAGTGCGCCCACGTTTTGGTGTGATGCGTTCACGTGAATTCATCATGAAAGATGCTTACTCCTTCCACATCTCACAGGAATCCTTGCAGGAAACCTACGATGCGATGTATCGCGCTTATAGCCAGAGCTTTAGCCGTATGGGGCTGGATTTCCGTGCTGTACAAGCGGATACCGGTTCGATTGGTGGTAGCGGCTCTCACGAATTCCAGGTGCTGGCGCAGAGCGGTGAAGATGATGTGATCTTCTCCAGCGAATCCGATTACGCCGCTAACATCGAAAAAGCCGAAGCACTGGCGCCAGCAGGCGAACGTCCGGCAGCGACTCAGGCGATGACGCAGTTCGCGACGCCAAATGCCAAAACCATTGCAGAATTGGTTGAGCAACATCAGATCCCGGTAGAAAAAACCGTGAAAACGCTGATTGTGAAAGGTGCGGAAGAGAGCGGCCATGCGCTGGTTGCCTTGTTGGTTCGCGGCGATCATGAACTCAACGAAATCAAAGCCGAGCATCTGGATATCGTTGCCTCTCCGCTGGAGATGGGCAGTGAAGAAGCGATTCGCGCCGCCGTTGGCGCAGGTTTTGGTTCTATCGGCCCGGTTGGTCTAAGCATGCCTGTGATTGCTGACCGCACCGTTGCCAAGATGAGCGATTTCTCTGCAGGCGCCAACATTGATGGTCAGCACTTTGCCGGCATCAACTGGCTGCGCGATCTGCCAGAAGCGCGCGTAGAAGATATCCGTAACGTGGTTGAAGGCGATCCGAGCCCGGATGGCAAAGGCACGCTGCAAATCAAACGTGGTATTGAAGTCGGTCACATCTTCCAGCTGGGTACCAAGTACTCTGACGCAATGAAAGCGGCAGTACAGGGTGAAGAGGGTCGCAACCAGATCATGACCATGGGTTGCTACGGCATTGGTATCACCCGTGTTGTCGCCGCGGCCATTGAGCAGAACCATGACGAACGCGGCATCATCTGGCCAGCCGCGCTGGCTCCGTTCGAAGTGGCGATTTTGCCAATGAACATGCAGAAATCGTTCCGTGTGAAAGAGTTGGCTGAAGAGCTTTACAGCCAGCTGCGTGCCAAAGGCATTGATGTGATTCTGGATGACCGCAAAGAGCGCCCAGGCGTGATGTTCGCTGATATGGAACTGATTGGCGTGCCACATACTATCGTCATCGGTGACCGTAACCTCGATAACGAAGAGATCGAGTACAAGTCGCGTTCATCCAGCGAGAAGCAAATGATCAAACAGCACGATATTGTCGAATTCCTGGCAAAAGCGCTGAACAAGTAAGACTGAAACGCCTCCAGCTGGAGGCGTTTTTCATTGCACTTTTCCCCTCATCGCTTTCACATTACTGCGCCGTGATTTCCCCTCCAGCCGCCGCTCTTTAGATGCACGCGTGGGTCGTGTCGCCCGCCGGTTTTTTTCCACCGTGGTTAACTCACGAATCAGATTGATCAGCCGCTGCAGGGCCGCCTCGCGATTCATTTCCTGGCTGCGATACTCCTGAGATTTGATGATCACCACGCCTTCTGCCGTAATCAAATGGTGGCTCGCAGCCAATAGGCGTTCCTTGTAGAACGGTGGCAGCGAAGAGGCATGGATATCAAAACGCAGATGGATAGCAGTAGACGTTTTATTCACATGCTGCCCGCCCGCACCTTGTGCACGAATGGCACTGAGCTCGACCTCGTTGTCTGCAAGTGAAACTGAACGCGACAGCACGATCATCTGTCACCTGCCTTTAAGAACGATGTTGTGTCGCGGAATAACCTGTTCATCAACTTAACCTTTTGTGCGCCGCCTTCCTGCTTAAGGCCAGCGCTGTGTGTCACTTTTACACTTTTCTTTGCACAGATCGCGGCTTCCCCTGGCTGATTTCCATGAAAATCCTGTGATATAGTCGCTTATCAACCAGAGTATTTAAGCTCTGCTGAGGAGGTGTATGTGCAAAAGTATTGTGAGTTAGTTCGCCAGAAGTATGCCGAAATCGGCAGTGGCGACCTGGGGTATGTGCCAGACGCGATAGGTTGCGCGCTAAACGCACTCAACGATATTGCCGCTAATTCTGCGCTAAACTCTTCTGTCAGGGAACAAGCAGCTTATGCTGCTGCTAACTTATTGGTGAGCGACTATGTTGACGAATGAAGCCTACAAACCCATCAACTGCGATGACTACGATAGCCTCGAGCTCGCCTGCACCAAACACTGGACGCTGTCTTTGGAGTTAAAAAACGGCGATCAGCTTAAGGCGAAAGCCGTTGACATGGTCTCACGTAAAAACGTGGAGTACCTGACGGTCGATCTCTCCGGTGAAACCCGCGAACTGCGTCTTGACCATATCGCCAGCTTCAGTCATCCCGAGCTGGGCACCGTCATCGTTAGCGAAGACGAATAACTACCACATTCGGGCGGGAATGCTATCCCGCCCCCCTCGCTTACGGCTTCAGCGAACTGTAATACGCCGATAAATCTTCCATATCCTGATCGCTCAATCCTGCCACAAACGCTTTCATCACTTCTGCCTGACCACCGCTACGCTCCCCTTTTTTATATGCCTGCAAGGAGTGCAGCAGGTAAGGCGCATGTTGCCCGGCAAGATTGGGATAAAGCGGCACAGCACTTTTCCCTTCCGCACCATGACACGCCAGGCAGGTTGCTGCTTTTTGCGCGCCTGCATTCACATCGCCGTCGGCAAAAGCCGGCAACGCTGCGGCCAGCAATGCTGCCGCCATCCAGTGTTTCATCATTGCTCTCCATCTTATTGTTGTTGTAACCAGATCGCTTGCCAGCCTTGCTCATGACTGGCCGCACCTTCGTGGGTGACAAAGATTCCCGGTGCACAGATCAGCGTCTGGTTGTAGTAAATCAAGGGGATACGCTCCCGCTGCCAGGGTGGCACACCTAATTCCTGCCATAATTTTTTTATCTCGCGGCCTCCGGCGCGGCCCAGCAGATGATAATAGCCGCTGGCCTGAAAACGAACGTTGATCGATTCGTCCTCCGTGGGATGACGCAAGGTGGCGATCGCCGGGTTTGCCTGTAATACGCCTAAATTCTCGGGCAGCCGCAGCAGTTGTTCACGATCATGCCAGGTTAGCGAGTGCTGACTCAGCGACGCATGCGCGTTAAGCCAATACAGCCGCTGTCGATAACGGCGGAGTGTAAAGGCAGCAAAACTCAGGCTGGGATTGGCATCTTCACGGCTACACATCACTTCATCGGTGATACGTTTTAAGGCATCACGTGAAGGCATCGCGCCGCCCTGCTGTGCAATCCAGCGACGCAAAAGCGCATGGCGCCGCGCTTCGCTCATCGTCAGCAATGGCGGAAAATGCAGTGTGCCCTGTTCATCAGTGAGCTGGTCCAACTGTTCTGCCAGCAGTTCATCCAGCAATTGCTCCTGCTCACCACACAGCGCGGCACTGCGGGCGCTGGCGGCGCTAAAATGTGGCCAGCGCGTCTGCAGCAACGGCAGAATGTCCTGACGAAGAAAATTACGGTCATAGCGGCTGTCGGCGTTACTTTCATCCTCAATCCAGCGTAAGCGGTGTTCCGCCGCATAGGCTTCGAGTTGCTGGCGACTGAGATCCAGCAACGGGCGCAGGTGCAAATGTTTTCCCACCTGGCGCCGGATGGGCATCGCCGCCAATCCTGCTGGACCACTGCCTCGTTTTAACGCTAACAATAGCGTTTCACACTGATCATCAAGGTGCTGAGCCGTAAGTAAGTGCTCACCGGGTTGCAGCTGTTGAAACAGCGCCTGATAGCGTGCTTCCCGGGCCGCCGCCTCAATGCCCTTTACACGACTATCCACCTGAACGCGCAACACTTCGCAAGGAATCTGCCACTGCTGACAGATTTGCAGACAATGCGTCGCCCAGCTGTCGGCATTCGGGCTTAGCCCGTGATGGACGTGTAACGCGCGCACGCGCAGATGCGGCTGCAGGCGTTGCCAGCTCACCAGTTGATGCAGCAAGACGGTGGAATCCAGCCCGCCACTGAACGCCAGCACACAGCGGGCGTCGGGTGTCAGCAGCGAGGCAAGATGAGAAAAGGACATAGCGTAATCCGTCAACGCGAACCGCCTGATTGCGGCCCGCAGCGGTGGCTAGTTTACGCTTGATACAGCTCCAGCGGCAAACCGTCTGGATCCGGAAAGAAAGTACAGGCTTTGCCGGTTAGCGCATCAATGCGAATCGGTTCACATACCACGCCTTTCTCTGCCAAAGCGGCAATCGACTGTTCAACATCATCAACACAAAACGCCAGATGACGCAGACCGCAGGCTTCCGGCCCACTGACGCGCGGCGGCGGCGAGGGGAACGAGAACAGTTCGATGGTATAAACCCCGTTCAGTCCCAGATCCCCTTTCCACGAATCACGCTCGGCGCGGTAATACTCACCCAGCAAATCAAAACCTAACACGTCACAGTAAAACGCCTTACTGCGCTGATAATCGGTGGCAATAATGGCAATGTGGTGGATCTGTTTTATCTGCAGCATAGCGGCTCCTAAAGAATCAGCCGCTAAGCCTACGTGCTCGGTAGCGCGCTGAAAAGAGGCAATTGTCCGAAGTTAACGGCTGTTTTCCTCACGGAGCACGCGCACCAGATAGCGCCCATCGTCGGTGAGCGTTGCACCATGGATATCGGTTTCAAATCCAGGATAGTGCCGTCCAATCGTGCAGAGCATCAGCAGAAAATCGAGCACCGCGCGACTCTCCTCCGTGATCATCTCGCCTGGCATCACCAACGGCACGCCCGGCGGATAAGGCAGAATCATGTTGGCAGAGACCCGGCCCACTAACTCACGGATATCGACGGTTTCGACTTGCCCCTGCACCTGGCGCTGGAAGGCCTGATGCGGCGTCATTTTTGACTCAGGTAAAACGTCGAAAGCCTTAAGCATCAGGCGTGGCAGATCGTGTTGTCGAATCAGATTATGAATGCCCTGCGCCAATGTCTGGATACGCATATTGCGATAGAAGTCGGGGTCTTCCGCGTAGAGATCCGGCAGCATGTTTTTCACACGCAGATTAAGATCGTAGGCGCGTTTGAATTCAGTCAGACCACGCAGCACGCTCATGGCTTTGGTTTTATCGATGCCGATACTGAACAGGAACAGCAAATTGTACGGCCCGGTCTTCTCTACCACCACGCCGCGCTGATCGAGGAACTTCGCCACCAGCGCCGCAGGAATGCCTTCATCCGCCATTTTCCCCAATTCACTCATTCCGGGCGTCAGGATGGTGACTTTGATCGGATCGAGGTACATGTGATCACGATCGGCATGGGTGAATCCATGCCAGTCCTCTTCGCCTGGCTGGATCGGCCAGCACTCAGCTTCATCGATCTGCTCAGGCTGCCAGATGTCGAAGAACCAGCCATCGCACTCTTCACGCAGTCGCTGAATCTCACGACGGAAGTGCAAAGCGCGCTCAACTGAGCGATTGATCAATCGCTTTCCCGGATTACCGCGCAGCATCGCCGCCGCCGTTTCAATCGATGAGACAATCGCGTAACTCGGCGATGTGGTGGTGTGCATCATGTAGGCTTCATTAAAGGTGTCGTGGTCGTAATCACCTTTGATGTGAATCAGCGAGGCCTGCGAAAACGCCGCCAGCAGTTTGTGCGTCGACTGCGTTTCATAAATCACTTTGCCGGGAATACGCTCCCCGCTCATACCACTTTTGCCGCTGTAGATGGGATGAAAGTTGGTATACGGCACCCAAGCCGAATCGAAATGAATCGACGGCACATCCAGCGTCTCTTTGATGTACTGGGTGTTATACAACAGGCCATCGTAAGTGGAATTGGTGATGACGGCATGCACCGGCCAACTGGCGCGTGGTGTCTGATTAACTTTCTGCTGAATGCTGTCGCGTGTGAATTCCCGCTGCGGGATCCCCCCTAAAATGCCCAGCGCATTACGCGTCGGCTTGAGCCAAATCGGGATGATGTCGCTCATCATCAGCAGATGGGTGAGTGATTTGTGGCAGTTACGGTCAATCAGCACCGTACTTCCTGCGGGTGCAGCGTACATCCCAACAATTTTGTTCGAGGTTGAGGTGCCATTGGTCACCATATAGCTCTGTTCAGCGCCAAAAGTACGCGCCACATACTCTTCTGCTTCGAGGTGCGGGCCGGTGTGATCGAGCAGAGACCCCAGTTCGGTGACGGAGATGGAGACATCCGCCTTGAGCGTGTTCGCCCCGAAGAAGTCATAGAACAGGCTGCCCACCGGGCTTTTCTGGAAGGCGGTGCCGCCCATGTGGCCCGGCGTACAGAAGGTGTATTTGCCCTCTTTCACATAGGTGAACAGCGCCTTGGTGAGCGGCGGCATGATTTTATCGATGTACTCATCGGTGTACTGCCGAATGTGCAATGCGATGTCGTCAGCGGCATTGAGCGCGTACTCAAAGAATTGCAGCGCCATGCGCATTTCGTTAATGCTGACATCCATCTGCGAATGAGTGTTGATAAAGGCATACAGCGGCAGATATTCGTTGAGCTGGTTGATGTCGCTGCACAGCGCCAGACTGTAATCGTCCCAGTCAAAAACCACGCCGCAGATACGCGGGTTGTGTTCTATCAGTTTCAGCAGGTCGCTGGCATTGTTGGGATAGACGGTCTGGAACCCTTGCAGCTTGAGGGCTGCGTCCAGTTCACGAATCGGTTCATCTTTGTAGAACGCGCCGTGCGGTCCCATGATCGCGATAATATTCAATGCTCACCTCCTGTGGTGTTATGGCACTGAATAAGGATAGCGAAAAGTGAGAGGTGAATGTTCTGGAATGCGGTGTTGTTGTTTAGGGGGGATTGCTGTCAATTGGGTGCGAGGGCCAGAAAAGGCCAGCCCGATCGCAAAGGAACAACGCATCCATGCAGATCGGCCGGGCCGTCCATGGCCCGGACGCTTTGCTCTTCGGGCTGGCCTTCTCTGGCCGGTTAGAGCTTCATGGCTGCCCAATTCATAGCCGTCTGAACGATCTCGCTCGGTAATCAGCGGGCATAAAAAAAGCGGACCGGAGTCCGCTTCTCTACATGCATAGGCTGGCTTACGCGTAGCCGTAGCTCATCAGGCGCTGATAACGACGGTTGAGCAGCTCTTCCGTGCTCAGCACGTCGAGATCCGCCAGATCCGCCAGCAGTTGCTTTTTCAAGCTTGCCGCCATATCCACTGGTTGACGATGCGCGCCGCCCAATGGTTCAGGGATGATCGAATCGATCAGCTTCAGCTCTTTCAGACGATCGGCGGTAATGCCCATCGCTTCAGCCGCCAAAGGCGCTTTATCAGCGCTTTTCCACAGAATAGAAGCACAGCCTTCCGGTGAAATCACCGAGTAGGTGCTGTACTGCAGCATGTTCACTTTGTCGCCCACGCCAATTGCCAGCGCACCACCGGAACCGCCTTCGCCAATCACGGTACAGATGACCGGAATTTTCAGACCTGACATTTCACGCAGGTTGCGTGCGATGGCTTCTGATTGTCCACGCTCTTCGGCGCCCACACCAGGGTATGCACCCGGGGTGTCGATGAAGGTGATCAGTGGCATTTTGAAGCGTTCAGCCATTTCCATCAGTCGCAGCGCTTTACGATAGCCTTCTGGTGCTGGCATACCGAAGTTACGACGGATTTTCTCTTTGGTTTCACGACCTTTCTGATGGCCAATCACCATCACCGGACGACCATCCAGACGGGCAATACCGCCGACAATCGCTTTGTCATCGGCATAAGCGCGGTCGCCAGCCAACTCATCGAAATCATCAAACGCGTTGCGGACATAGTCCAGCGTGTAAGGGCGCAGCGGGTGACGCGCGAGCTGCGCAACCTGCCATGCACCTAAATCGGAGAAGATTTTACGGGTCAGCTCAACGCTTTTTTCGCGCAGACGCTGCACTTCTTCATCCAGATTAATATCGTGTTTCTCATCCGAACGGCCAATTGACTTCAGCGAGTCGATTTTCGCTTCCAGTTCTGCGATTGGCTGTTCAAAATCCAGGTAATTAAGACTCATAATGTTCCTGTTTTAGTCAAACTCCAGTTCCACCTGCTCCGATCCTACTAACGACCGCAAATCGTTGAGTAAACGATCGCTGGGCGAAATACGCCACGCTGCACCAAAGCGCAGCTTCGCCCGCGCATCTGCTCTCTGATAATAGAGATGCACCGGAATGGTCCCGGAGCGATGAGGCTCCAGAGACTGGCGGAGACGGTTTAAAAGCTGGTCATCAATTTGCCTGTCCGTCAGCGAGATAGCAAGTCCGCGCGCGTATTTTTCCCGCGCTTCGTCGATGTCCATCACTTCTCGAGCGGTCATTTTAAGGCCACCGCTAAAGTCATCAAAGCTGACCTGTCCACTGACGATCAGGATACGGTCTTTCTCCAGCAACTGCTGGTATTTATCTAACGCATCGGTAAATAACATCACTTCCAGACGACCAGAGCGATCGTCGAGAGTACAAATACCAATTCGGTTGCCGCGTTTCGTGACCATCACGCGAGCGGCAATCACCAGCCCCGCCGCGATGGTTACTTTACCACGATCCGTCGGATGCATGTCCTTCAGGCGCATGCCACCAACGTAGCGATCAATTTCTTTAAGATACTGATTAATTGGGTGGCCGGTGAGATACAAACCCAGCGTCTCACGCTCACCGTCCAGTTGAATCTGTTCCGGCCATGGCGTGATGTTGGTGTATGACTTCTCCACCTGTTCAGGCTCTTCGGCCAGCACGCCAAACATATCTGCTTGTCCGGTCGCTTCCGCTTTTGCGTGCTGATCCGCAGCTTTCAATGCATCGCTGAGCGCGCTCATCAAGGCAGCACGATGCGGACCGAGGCGATCAAAAGCTCCCGACATGATCAGCTTTTCCATCACACGACGGTTAATCTTTTTCGTATCGGTGCGAGCGCAGAGATCAAACAACTCTTTGAAGTAGCCGCCTTCATTACGTGCTTCGATGATGGCTTCAATCGGCCCCTCACCCACGCCTTTAATGGCGCCGATACCATAGACGATTTCGCCTTCATCATTCACATGGAACGGATACAAGCCAGAATTGATATCGGGCGGCAGCACTTTCAGGCCCATGCGCCAGCACTCATCCACCAGGCCAACGACCTTCTCGGTGTTGTCCATATCGGCGGTCATTACCGCTGCCATAAATTCTGCCGGGTAGTGCGCTTTCAGCCACAGCGTCTGGTAAGACACTAAAGCATAGGCTGCCGAGTGCGACTTGTTAAAGCCATAACCCGCAAACTTCTCTACCAGATCGAAGATCTTCATCGAGAGTTCACCGTCAACACCCATGCTTTCTGCACCGTCCTGGAACACCGAACGTTGTTTGGCCATCTCTTCGGGTTTCTTTTTACCCATTGCACGGCGCAGCATATCCGCGCCACCCAGGGTATAACCCGACAGCACCTGAGCGATCTGCATCACCTGCTCCTGATACAGGATGATGCCGTAGGTGGGTTCCAGCACCGGCTTCAGGGTTTCGTGCTGCCACTGAATATCCGGGTACGAAATTTCTTCACGGCCGTGCTTACGGTCAATGAAGTTATCAACCATGCCCGATTGCAGCGGTCCCGGGCGGAACAGTGCCACCAGTGCAATCATATCTTCAAAGCAGTCCGGCTTCAGACGCTTGATCAGATCTTTCATGCCGCGTGATTCAAGCTGGAAAACCGCTGTGGTTTCCGAGCGTTGCAGCATATCGAAGCTTTTCTTGTCATCCAGCGGGATGGCGGCGATATCAATCGGCTCCAACCCTTCTTTGGCGCGGCGCGGGTTAATCATCTTCAGCGCCCAGTCAATGATGGTCAGCGTGCGCAAGCCGAGGAAGTCAAACTTCACCAGGCCGGCGTATTCCACATCATTTTTATCAAACTGGGTTACCGGGAATTGGCCATTCTCATCACAGTAAAGCGGCGCAAAATCAGTGATTTTGGTCGGTGCGATAACCACCCCACCAGCGTGTTTACCGGCGTTACGTGTGACACCTTCCAACTTGCGCGCCATATCGATCAGCGCTTTGACCTCTTCATCTGCCTCATAGATTTCCGGCAGCTGCGGTTCCGCTTCAAAGGCTTTTTCCAGCGTCATGCCGGGATCCGGCGGGATCAATTTGGAGATGCGATCCACAAAGCCATACGGATGCCCCAGCACACGTCCTACGTCGCGGATAACCGCTTTCGCCGCCATGGTACCGAAAGTGATGATCTGCGAAACCGCTTCGCGCCCATACATCTCGGCGACATGATCGATCACCTGATCACGCTTCTCCATGCAGAAATCGACGTCGAAGTCGGGCATGGAGACACGTTCCGGGTTCAGGAAGCGTTCGAACAGCAGGTCAAATTCCAGCGGGTCGAGGTCAGTGATTTTCAGCGCATACGCGACCAGAGAACCAGCACCCGAGCCACGGCCCGGCCCAACCGGGATACCGTTATCCTTCGACCACTGGATAAACTCCATGACGATCAGGAAGTAGCCAGGGAAGCCCATCTGATTGATAACGTTGAGTTCAATCTCAAGACGTTCATCATATTCTGGCCGCTTCTCTGCACGCACCTTGTCATCCGGGAACAGGAATTCCAGACGCTCTTCCAGCCCTTCACGAGACTTCATGACGAGGAAATCTTCAGTCGTCATTTCCCCGGTGGGGAATTGCGGCAGGAAGTATTCACCCAGGCGTACCGTGACGTTACAACGCTTAGCAATCTCTACGCTGTTTTCCAGCGCTTCCGGGATGTCCGAGAACAGCTCGCACATCTCCTCTTCGCTGCGCATATATTGCTGAGGACTGTAATGACGTGGGCGTTTTGGATCGTCCAGCGTGAAGCCATCATGAATCGCCACGCGAATTTCATGGGCGTCAAAATCTTCTTCGTTGAGGAAACAGACTTCGTTGGTGGCCACCACCGGCACACCTTCGGCAATCGCTAACTCAACGGCGGCATGCAGATAAGCCTCTTCATCGGCGCGTCCAGTACGCGTCAGCTCGAGGTAATAACGATTGGGGAAATGTTCCTGATAGAAACTGAGGCACTGCGACACCAGCGCACTGTTGCCGCGCAGTAGACTGCGGCCAACATCGCCCTTGCGTCCACCGGAGAGCAGAATGATGCCTTCACCCAGTTCGACCAGCCAGTCACGGTCAATAATCGGTCCGGCAATGCCATATCCACGCTGATAGGCACGCGAAATTAACAACGTAAGGTTCTGATAACCGGTGTTGTTGGCGGCAAGGACCGTGAGTTGTGTCAGCTCATCGCCCATCAACTCGCTGGCGACGTGGAAATCCGCACCAATAATCGGTTTGATGCCTGCATCGTGCGCACTGCCGTAAAAACGCACCAACCCGCAAAGGTTGATGTAATCGGTAATCGCAATCGCCGGCATACCCAGCGCAGCCGCCTTCTTGACCAATGGCTTAGTTTTCGCCAGGCCATCGACCATCGAATAGTCGCTGTGTACGCGCAGATGTATAAAACGAGGTTCAGCCATATCAGTTTCCGATTAAAACAGCGTCAGGCTATTAAAGCGCAGTCGGCTGACGCGCGGCCAGCACATCAGCATCAATCAGGGCATTTCGCACCGGTGCAAAGCTGCGGCGATGATGTGGCGTGGCACCAAACTGCGTCAATTTTTCCATATGCAACGCAGTTGGGTAACCTTTGTGCTGGGCAAATCCATATTCCGGGAACAACAGATCCAGCTCGGCCATTTCACGATCACGCGTGACTTTCGCGATGATCGAGGCTGCACTGATCTCTTGTACCAGGCTATCGCCCTTCACCACCGCCTGCGATGGCATGGGCAATGCCGGACAACGGTTGCCATCGATCAACACAAAATCAGGCGTAACAGGCAGACCCGCTACCGCACGCTGCATCGCCAGCATAGTGGCGTGCAGAATGTTGAGTTGGTCGATCTCTTCAGGCTCCGCACGGCCGAGGCTCCAGGCTAGCGCTTTCTCTTTGATCTCATCATACAGCGCCAGCCGACGCTTTTCGGAAAGCTTCTTTGAGTCGGCCAGCCCTTTAATCGGATTCGCGGGGTCGAGGATGACTGCTGCAGTGACAACGGCGCCTACCAGCGGACCTCGCCCCACTTCATCCACGCCAGCAATGCGCTGTGCGTTTGGGTAGATAAACTCAGTCATTGGCAATCTCCAGTACGGCGTCCGCGGCTTGCTCATCAGCATTCCAGCGAATCTGTTGATGCAACTCGTTGAAGGTGTTCAGCAGGTCATCGCGCTCTGGTCCGGCATGCAACAGAGGTTCCAGCGCAGCCGCCAGTGCCTCTGGCTGGCACTCTTCCTGCAACAGCTCTTTGACCAACTCCCGACCCGCCAGCAGATTGGGCAGTGAAACGTAAGGCGTTTTCACCAAACGCTTCGCCAGCCAGAAGGTAAAGGGTTTCATGCGGTAACCGACCACCATCGGACACTTCGCCAGCATGCACTCCAGCGCAGCAGTGCCGGATGCGAGAATCGCCGCATCGCTGGCGATCATCGCCTGACGGCCTTTGCCATCCAGCAAATGCATCGGTAGCTCGGGTGCCACTTCAGCTTTAATCTGTTCAAACTGTTCGCGGCGTTTGGCATTGACCAGCGGCACCACGATTTCCAGCGCGGGATAACGCTGACGCAATAACTGCGCCGCACGCAGGAAATCCGCACTCAGCATTTCCACTTCTGCACCACGGCTACCCGGCAGCAAGCCCAGACAGATCGCATCCTCCGCGATGCCTAACTCACGTCTCGCCGCAGATTTGTCTGGCTGCAGCGGCATGGCATCGGCCATGGTATGGCCAATAAAGCGGCAAGGTACGTTGAATCGATCGTAAAACGCTTTTTCAAACGGCAGAAACGCCAGTACCAGGTTGGTATTGCGGCCAATTTTGAACACGCGTTTTTGTCGCCATGCCCACACGGAAGGACTGACGTAATGAATGGTGCGAATTCCTGCGCGCTTCAGGCTGCCTTCCAATGTGATATTGAAATCTGGCGCATCGATGCCAACAAACACATCCGGCTTGAGTTCGGTGAAGCGCTGCGTTAAATCCTTGCGAATTTTCAGCAAGCGGCGCAAGCGGCCGAGCACTTCAACAATGCCCATCACCGCCAGCTCTTCCATCTCATACCAGACTTCACAGCCTTCGGCCTGCATCAGCGGACCGGCAACGCCGACAAAGCGGGCATCAGGATGACGCGCTTTGAGCGCACGGATAAGACCTGCACCAAGAATATCGCCGGAGGTTTCTCCGGCGACCAGGGCAATCGTTAAGGGACGCACTGACATGGATTAACGAATCAATCCACGCGTCGAACGGGCAAAGAAGTCATAGAAAGGCTGCACTTCGCTGTGTTGTTTTGCCAGCTCTTCAATCTCTGGTTTCACTTCATCCAGCGTTTTACCACTGCGATACAGCAGTTTGTACGCATTGCGAATCGCGTGCAGTGCTTCTTTGCTAAAGCCACGACGTTTGAGGCCTTCGATGTTGATACCGAACGGTGTCGCGTGGTTGCCCTGCGCAATAACGTACGGTGGGACATCCTGCGCGACGCCTGAACAACCGCCAACCATCACGTGTGCACCAATGGTGCACCACTGGTGGACTGCCGTCATCCCGCCGATAATCGCGAAATCATCCACGGTGACATGGCCACCCAGCGTGGCGTTGTTGGCAAAGATGCAACGGTTACCAATGACGCAATCATGCGCGATATGCGCATTGACCATCAGCAGGTTATCACTGCCAATTTTGGTGAGGTTGCCACCCTGCGTCGTACCACGGTGAATGGTGACGCTCTCGCGGATGCGGTTGCGATCGCCGATTTCAACACGGGTCGGTTCACCGGCATATTTCAGGTCCTGGTTCACTTCACCAATCGAAGCAAACTGATAGATCTGATTGTCTTTGCCGATACGCGTGTGGCCGTTCACCACCACGTGCGATTTGAGCACCGTACCTTCACCAATTTCCACGTTAGCGCCGACAAAGCAGAACGGGCCGATGTGAACATTGGCGCCGATGACGGCACCTTCTTCAATAACGGAACTGGGATGAATATTGGCGGTTGAATCAATCACTAATTATGCCTCCCGGCTACGGGCACACATCATGGTCGCTTCACAGACAATCTTGCCGTCTACAGTTGCCACGCCTTTGAAGCGCGTCAGACCACGACGAGTTTTCTCGAAGGTCACTTCCATGATCATCTGATCGCCCGGTACCACTGGACGTTTGAAGCGGGCTTCGTCGATACCGGCGAAGTAATACAGCTCGCCGGGTTCCAGTTTTCCAACGCTTTTGAACGCCAGAATACCGGTTGCCTGCGCCATTGCTTCCAGAATCAGAACGCCTGGGAAAATCGGCTTACCAGGGAAGTGTCCCTGGAAAAACGGTTCATTAACAGAAACGTTCTTCACCGCACGCAGATATTTATGCTCTTCAAATTCCAGCACGCGGTCAACCAGCAAGAACGGATAGCGGTGCGGCAGCAGTTCTAAAATCTCTTCGATTTTCAGAGTATGCGTTTCAGTTGTCAAAATACTCTTCCTGTCCTAAAAAATCTGATGGCAATAATAACACGGCCTGCACAGATCAAAATGATCCTCCGCAGGCCGCAAATCAGTTCGGTGGCGTAACGCTTTCCTGAGAGACCTTCTAACGCTTTCGGGTTAAGCCGAAGTTGTAAAAAGGCACGCTGCTTTATTATGAAAGCGGGTAGCAAGCGATGCGTTTAGTCGTCTTTGCCGACCTTACGTTCGATGGCTTTTAAGCGTTTGCTTATTTCATCGATATTCATCACCAGCGCTGCCGTTTTACGCCAGGTTTTGTTGGGTTGCAGTGGGATACCCGATGAGTATACCCCAGGCTCTGTGATCGGGCGCATTACCATGCCCATGCCCGTTACGGTCACTTTGTCACAGATTTCCATATGGCCGTTAATGACGCTGGCGCCGCCAATCATACAATAACGTCCAATCTTCAGACTACCCGCCATGATCACACCGCCCGCAACGGCCGTGTTATCTCCAATCACAACGTTGTGCGCAATCTGACACTGGTTGTCTATGATAACACCATTGCCGATCAGAGTGTTATCCAGTGCACCGCGATCGATAGTGGTACAAGCACCAATTTCAACGCGATCACCAATTACCACGGTTCCCAGCTGTGGAATTTTCACCCAATTGCCACGGTCGTTAGCATACCCGAAACCATCGGCACCGATCACGGTACCCGACTGAATCAGACAATCCTGACCAATCTCGATCTCATGGTAAATCGTCACGTTAGCCCACAAACGTGAGCCGCGACCGATACGCGTCTGCTTACCGACAAAACATCCTGCGCCAATCACGACGTCGTCGCCCAGCTCAACGCCAGACTCGATCACCGCATTCGCGCCCACCGAAACGTTCTTACCCAGCGTCGCTGTCGGATCGATCACCGCACTGGGCGCGATATTCTGCGCGGGCTGCGGCGTTGTGTCCAGCAGTTGTGCCATGCGAGCGTACGTTAGGTAAGGATTTTTCACCACCAGGGCAGCGGTTTTACACCACTCCAGATCCGCTTCCGTCAGCACCACGGCTGAAGCCTGGATATGAGCGAGCTGCTCGCGGTAGCGGCTGTTTGCAAGAAAAGTGATTTGACCAGTGGTGGCGGATTGCATAGAAGCAATGCCGGAGATGGCGATATCGCCATCTCCGTGCAATTCTGCATCCAACTGCTGGGCTAAATCAGCCAGTCGAATTGATGACATCGATTATTTAACCTGTTTTACAACGTCAGCAGTAATGTCTTTAGCATCAGCAGAGGAGTACAGAACGGCCTGAGAATCCAGCACCAGATCGTAACCATCGCTTTTCGCTACAGACTGAACAGCGGTCTGGATTTTAGCCAGCAGCTTGTTACGCTCCTGCATCTGACGAGTCTGGTTGTCTTTGTCGAAAGCCTGCGCTTTCTGTTCAAAAGCAGCACGCTCAGAAGCAATTTGCTTCTCTTTCTTGGTGCGGTCGCTGGCCTTCATGGTTGACGCATTGCGCTGCAGATCCTGGATTTCACCCTGGATTTTCTGCTGCTGCGCCTGGAGGTCAGAAGCACGGCTTGAGAACTCGCCCTCAAGCTGTTTAGCAACAGCGGCACGCTGCGGAGACTGCTGGAATACCTGGCTCAGGTTCACGACGGCGATTTTATCGGCCGCCTGGGCACCCGCAGAAGCAGCTAAAGCAACACCCAGAGCAGCAGCACAGAACAACTTTTTCACTATAAACTCCTTACCTCAACGTGTGTGTTTGCAGCGTGTCACGACAGAGCGCGACACGGATGCAAGACGGTATTTTCACTTCCTTGTTCAGAGCCTTACCAGGTTTTACCAATGTTAAACTGGAACTGCTCTGACTTGTCTCCCTCGACTTTCTTCATCGGCTGAGCATATGAGAATACCAGCGGACCTAATGGCGACATCCATTGCAGCGCAATACCGGCAGAGACACGAATGTTATTCGGATCGCTGTAGTCCGGAATGCCCGCCGCACGGGTTTCTGCGGTGTTCTGCCATTTGGTATCCCAGACAGTACCGGCATCCATGAACACCGATGTACGAACTGAGTTAGCGTATTTCTCGCTCAGGAACGGCGTTGGCGTGATCAGCTCAAGGCTGGCAATGGCCATCGCGTTACCACCCACCGCATCATCTGACTTACAGACGCCATTGGCATCCGTCAGGTTACAGGTGGAGGAGTGATCGTTCAGGTAAGCCGCTTTCGGACCAATGGTATTGGACTGGAAGCCACGAACCGTACTTGAACCACCGCCGTAGAAGTTCTCATAGAACGGCATCTCTTTTCCACCGAGCCCGTCACCATATCCGACACGGCCACGACCCAGTACCACCCAGGTGCCATCACGGTTCAGTGGCACGTATTGCTGAGAATCCAACGTCGCTTTGTAGAAGGCGTTATCGGAACCTGGAATAGTCACTTTGCCGTTCAGATTGGTACGGTTACCCCTGGTCGGGAAGAAACCACGGTCCAGCGTGTTGTATGTCCAACCGTAGTTGAAGGTGAAATCATCTGCAGAGAAATCACCTTTATCATTCAACTCCTGATGGCGGCCGACCGAGTCAAGATATCGCCACATCGCAATCTGCGGTTGCATGTTGGACAGGTCGTTATGCACGTAACCCAGGCCCACACGCAGCGTGTTGTTCTCATTCACCGGGAAGCCTAACGTGCCGTCCACACCATAACTTCTGTTGGTATAGTCAGACAGGTCAGCATCATTCGCTTTAAAGTCGTTATAGAATAAACGACCACCCAAGCTCACGCCGTCGACGGTAAAGTACGGATCGGTCAGTGAGAATTCAGCGTAGGTCTGGTAATCGTTTTTGGTACCGCTGATGCCAACGGTATTACCGGTACCGAGCCAGTTGTCCTGGGTCACACCCACCTGGAAGCTGACGCCACTTTCAGTACCGTAGCCGACACCAAAGTTGAAGGTACCGGTGTTACGCTCTTTCACCTTGTAGACGACATCGACCTGGTCCGGAGAACCTGGCACGCGCTGGGTGTCCACATCAACGGTTTCAAAGTAACCGGTACGGTTCAGACGCTCTTTACCCTGATCAACCAGGTCGCTGCCCAACCATGCGCCTTCCATCTGACGCATCTCACGGCGCAGCACGGAATCTTTCGACGTATCGTTACCTTCGAAGCGCACTTTACGCACGTAATAACGGTTACCGGCATCCACATTGATATGCAGTTTAACGGTTTTGTCTGCATCGTTAATTTCCGGCTGTGTCACCACACGCGGATAGGCATAGCCATAACGACCCAGCAGTTTTTTGATGTCGTCTTCCATCTGGGTGACTTTGGTGCCGTTGTACAGCTCACCCGATGGAATACGCGTCATCTTTTCGATTTCCGCAGAGTGGCCCGCCATGCTGCCGTTCACGATCACGCCGGCAATCTTATACTGATCGCCTTCGTTGATGTTCACAGTGATGTAGATGCCTTTTTTATCTGGCGTCAGGCTCACCTGAGTGGAATCGATGTTGAAGCGCGCATAACCGCGATCCAGATAGAAGCTTCGCAGGGTCTCAAGATCCCCGGCCAGCTTTTGTTTCTGGTATTTACGATCGCCAACCACGTTCCACCATGGCACTTCATCACGCAGTGAGAAGCGCGAGATCAATTCGTCAGAGCTAAAGGCTTTGTTGCCAACGATGTTGATCTGCTGAATCTGAGCTGACACGCCTTCCTGGAAGACGAATTTCAGATCCACGCGGTTACGGGGCAGCGGTGTCGCAATCGCTTTCACGCTGGCGGTGTATTTACCGACGCTGTAGTAGAAGTCTTCCAGGCCCTTCTCAATCGAAGAAAGCGTGGTGCGGTCGAGTGCTTCACCGACGCGCACACCAGAAGCTTCAAGGTTCTGCTTCAGCTGATCTTCTTTCACCGCTTTGTTGCCGGAGAAAGTGATGCTGGCAATGGTCGGACGCTCTTTCACCTGAACAATCAGGGTTGTTCCATCACGCAGAACCTGAACATCTTCAAAGTTGCCGGTGGCGAACAGAGAGCGAATGGTGTTTCTGACGTCATCGT
This sequence comes from Candidatus Pantoea communis, assembly GCF_011752685.1. Lineage (NCBI taxonomy): Bacteria > Pseudomonadati > Pseudomonadota > Gammaproteobacteria > Enterobacterales > Erwiniaceae > Pantoea > Candidatus Pantoea communis. Next base: position 206,322 of record NZ_VWXC01000010.1, on the reverse strand, counting down.
CAGAAATGGTATCACCGACACGTACGGGCATGCTGAGCAGAGCCGCGCCGACGGCGACTCGCTGGAGACCTTCGAAATGAATGTCCTTCACTACGAAATCGTCTGCACCGTAAACGGTGGCGCTGCTAAACAGCAGCGACGCTATGAGCAACTTTTTCATCGCCATCGTTGTTATGCGTTTTCCTAACACATCCCGCGCCTGTCCGCAGTCCAGCTATTACAGACGTGAGAAATCATTGAAAAGTGCAAGCCCCATTAATAACACCAGCAGAATTGAGCCAATGCGATAACTGAAGTCCTGAACTCGCTCGGACACCGGTCCACCTTTGATCTTTTCGATCGCCAGAAAGAGCAGATGTCCACCATCTAATACCGGCAGAGGGAACAGGTTGATGATCCCCAGATTGACGCTGATCAGCGCCAGGAACATCAGATAATAAATCACCCCGTATTCCGCTGATAACCCTGCACCTTGCGCAATCGAAATTGGCCCGCTCAGATTATTCAGCTTCACATCCCCGGTAATCAACTTGCCCAGCATTGAGACCGTTAACTTCATCAGTTGCCAGGTTTTGACACTGGCTTCACCGATAGCGGCAAAGGGCCCATACTGCCTAACCGTTTTATACTCATCCGGCAGCGGAATGACGCGCGGAATCACTCCCGCAAAGCCTTCCGCTTCATTGCCCGGTTTCGCTTCTGGCGTTAACGTCAACGCCACGAGTTCGCCGTTACGTTCCACATCCAGCGCCATGTTTTTGCGCGGATTATCGCGCACCTGCGCCGCAAAAGCCTGCCATTGTGTTAACGGCTGACCATCGACTTTAACGATCCTGTCGCCTGCTTGCAAACCGGCAGCGCTGGCCGGCGAATTTGCCTGCACTTCAGCTAAGGTCGTTTCGATTTGTGGCCCACGAGGACGAATCCCTAATGCCACAACCGGGTCCTGTTTATCCGGTTCGAACTGCCATTCGCGCAAATCGACCTGCTTCTGCTGCGTGGCATCTTCACCGAATTGCGAGACGGTAAGCGTGGTACTGCTGTCGCCGATTTTTCCGATCAGCGCCATGCGCACTGCATCCCAATCAGGCGTTTCGATACCATCTACCGCTTTAAGTTCCATACCGGAGGTAATTTGCGCTTCAGCTGCGACGGAACCGTTCAGAATTTCGCCAACAACCGGACGCACACCGGGTACGCCGTGGATAAAGACGACCCAATAAGCGAAGACGGCAAAGATAAAGTTAGCAATGGGGCCGGCCGCAATGATCGAAGCACGCTGCAGCACAGTTTTATTGTTGAAGGCCTGATGGCGGAGTTCAGCGGGAACGCTCTCTACGCGTTCGTCGAGCATTTTGACGTAGCCGCCGAGCGGGATCAGGGCAATGACGTATTCCGTGCCCTGACGGTCGCTACGACGCCACAACGCTTTGCCAAAGCCAATCGAGAAACGTTCGACTTTGACACCGCAGCGGCGGGCGACCCAAAAGTGGCCGAATTCGTGCACGGTGATCAGAACGCCAAGTGCCACGATAAAGGCGACAAAACTCCAGAGTATGCTCAACATTGTCGCTAATCCTCAGAGGGTGCGGAACACCAGCAGCAGCAGGCAGGCAAAAACCGGCACCGCAGCGGTCAGGCTGTCGATACGATCGAGGATACCACCGTGACCCGGAATCAAGTTACCGCTGTCTTTGATGCCCGCTTCACGTTTGAACATGCTCTCGGTCAGATCCCCCAGAACCGAAGCCAGCGTAGCAATAACGGCACAGATAATCAGTGTACCCGGCGCCACAGAAAGCGGAGCCAGCAGCGCAAACAGCCAGGCGATAATCGCGGATGACAGCAGGCCGCCAAAGAAGCCTTCCCAGGTTTTACCCGGTGACACTTTTGGCGCCAGCTTATGTTTACCAAACAAACGGCCAAACATATAAGCGCCAGAATCTGCGCCCCAGACCAGCAGCATCACAAACAGCAACCACCATGCTCCCGCAAAGTGATCGGTATCGTAATGATACTGGCGCAGCGCCATCATGCCCCAGAAGAAGGGAATCACGGTCAGGATGCCGAATAACACGCGCAGCGGGCGCGAAGTGCGCCACAACGCCGCAGAGGCAGGATAAAACAGCACGAGAAACAGGGCGACAATCCACCATCCCAGCGCGGCCCAAAGTGAGCCCTCCATCTGGAACTGGTGCAGATTGCGTTGATAGGGTTGCAGGGTGAACAGCATCACTGAGAGCAATAAACCGCATAACACGGCGAGCCAGATACGCTGCTGACGTGTCTTCATACCCGCCAGCTGCCCCCATTCCCAGGCGGCAAGCATACAGATGATGATAGTGGTAATCGCAAATCCGGACAGCGGTAACCAAAACAGAGCAGCGATCACCAGCGGAATCAGAATAAACGCGGTGATCAGACGAGACTTCAGCAAAGGTTACCCCCAGATTGCTCAGGCGCCGCCTGGTGCCGCGCCGCCAAAGCGTCGCTCCCGCGAAGAGAATGCATTCAGTGCACCTTCAAAAACGTGTTCATCAAAATCAGGCCAAAGAACATCGGTAAACCAAAACTCAGCATAGGCAATCTGCCACAGCAGGAAGTTGCTAATCCGATGCTCTCCCCCGGTCCTTATCACTAAATCCACCGGCGCCAGCTCCTGCATACACAGATAGGGAGCCAGACTTTCTTCGGTTATCTGGTCAGGACGTAATAAACCTTCCTGAACCTGTTCAGCCAGTTTTCTGGCACCCTGGATAATATCCCAACGGCCGCCATAGTTGGCAGCAATGTTGAGGGTGAGTCCATTATTTTGCTGAGTCAGTTCCTCGGCGCGACGAATGCGTTCCTGAATACGATTATTGAAACGACTGATATCGCCAATCACGCGCAGACGCACGTTATGCTTGTGCAGGCTTTTGACTTCGCTGTCGAGCGCCCAGACAAACAATTCCATTAAGGCCGTCACTTCCTGAACCGGTCGGCTCCAGTTTTCACTGCTGAACGCATAGAGCGTGAGCGCTTCCAGTTTATGGCTGACCGCAAAGCTGACGGCCCGGCGTACTGATTTTACCCCGGCTTTGTGGCCTGAAATACGCAGTTTGCCCTGATTTTTTGCCCAGCGACCATTACCATCCATAATGATGGCCACGTGACGTGGCGTGCAGTACGACTCGTCATCGATTGTGTTGTGATTGTTGGACGACATAACGCGTAATAATTCCTTTCATCAGAAATGCTGTGGTTTCTGAATACATTGCGCCTGCGGCAAACCCCGGCATCGCTACCAGATGACATCGAAACAATGTCGGGCCGAAAAACGCGAGCGAGCGACTATACCATTTTCACCCTGAGCGAACAAATAGCGGGAAGTATCAACCTGCTAAACGAAAGCGTGGTAGCAATTCTGTGGCACAGATACGCGCTAACCGATCGATCTCCATCACATCCTCAATGCTGCCCGGCTCCTGGCATATCAGGGACGCCAGCACTTCGCTGTTGATGGCGGCGATGTCGGTAAAGCGAATCTGATGCTGCAGAAATGCCGCAACGGCCACTTCGTTTGCCGCATTCAGCGTGGTGGTGGCGGCCTGCCCTGTTGAGCAAGCATCGATTGCCAGCTTCAGGCAGGGATAGCGCTCATAGTCCGGCTCAGCAAACGTCAGTGACTTCATTCGCGTGAAATCGAGTGGCGTTACACCGGCCGAAATACGTGCTGGCCATGCCATGCTGTGCGCGATAGGGGTTCGCATATCAGGCGACCCTAGCTGCGCCAGCACACTGCCATCGCAGTAACGCACCATGGAGTGAATCACCGACTGCGGATGCAGGATGACTTCCATCTGTGCGTCAGTGGCATTAAATAGCCAGCGGGCTTCAATGTATTCAAGACCTTTATTCATCATGGTGGCCGAATCAACGGAGATTTTTCGCCCCATTGACCAGTTCGGATGTGCGCACGCTTGATCTGGCGACATAGCGGCCAAATCCGCTAATGGCGTGTCACGAAAAGGACCACCCGATCCCGTAAGGAGAATAGAATCAATGCCATTCTCTCGCAGATCAGCGTACCCCAACTGATGCTGTATGGAAGCGGGTAAACTCTGAAAAATGGCGTTGTGCTCGCTGTCGACCGGCAACAGCTGTGCCTTGTGATGACGCACGGCCTCCATAAACAGGCGGCCGCACGTGACAAGTGACTCTTTATTCGCGAGTAAAACGGTTTTGCCAGCACGAATTGCGGCAAGTGTGGGTTGCAGCCCGGAAGCGCCAACAATAGCCGCCATCACCTGATCCACTTCATCGAGTGCCGCCAGCTCGCAAGCCGCCTGAACGCCGGAGAGCACTTCGGTAGGAAGATTCAATGCTCTCAGTCGCTCACGCAGCGCTTGTGCGGAGGCTTCATCAGACATCGCCGCATAGCGTGGGGTAAATTGCTGACACTGTTCAGCCATCAGCGCTACGTTTTGACCCGCCACCAACGCGGTGACCTGGTACAAGTCTGGATTGCCTGCGATGACTGCCAGTGTGCTGGTACCAATCGAGCCGGTGGAACCCAGCAGAGTTAATCGCTTCATCATGCTATCCCTGTGACGTCGTGGATCGTGCCTGCAACAGCGCCAGGCACAATGTAAAACGCCGCCAGAGTCGCACAACGTCTCTGAACGGCGTTTTATACCCGTCATACTTTAAGTTGCAAGTGTGTTGGCTAAGCTCATTCACCCCAGTCACTTACCTGAGTAAGCTCCTGGAGATTCATTCCCTTGCCGCCTTCCTGCACCCTGAATTATTTTGGGTATAGGTAATCTGATGGAATTAGAAATCCATCAGTTCCTTTTCTTTTTCGGCCAATGCGACATCAACATTTTTGATGTAGCCATCGGTCATTTTCTGGATCTCATCCTGCGAGCGACGTTCGTCGTCTTCGCTGATCTCTTTGTCTTTCAGCAGCGCTTTGATCTTGTCGTTAGCATCGCGGCGCACGTTACGAACAGAAACACGCCCCTGCTCCGCTTCACCACGCACGACCTTGATCAGATCTTTACGACGCTCTTCGGTCAGCGCTGGCAGTGGCACACGAATATCGGTACCTGCTGAGCTTGGGTTCAGACCCAGGTCAGATGCCATAATCGCTTTTTCAACGGCCGGGCTCAGTGAGCGGTCAAACACGTTGATTTTCAGCGTACGAGAATCTTCTACCGTGACGCTAGCCAGCTGACGCAATGGCGTAGGTGTACCGTAGTAAGGCACCATAATGCCGTCGAGCAGTGAAGGCGAAGCACGACCGGTGCGCACTTTGCTGATTTGGTTTTTGAATGCTTCCACGCATTTTTCCATGCGCGTGTCGGCATCTTTTTTAATGTCGTTAATCACGTTAAAACCCTTGGATTCGGTTTGACCTGGCCATCTCCGGGCAGCCCGGAAGTGGTATCGATAAACATCGATCATCCTGAAAGCTGCGCGATGCCACTGCTTCGCGCCAACAGAATATACCTTATTTTATCTTGCGTCGGGTATTAATGCGTAATCAGAGTGCCTTCTTTTTCACCCATCACTACGCGACGCAGTGCGCCAGGCTTGTTCATGTTGAAGACGCGGATCGGCAGTTGATGGTCGCGAGCCAATGTAAAGGCCGCCAGATCCATCACTTTCAGCTCTTTATCCAGTACTTCGCCATAGGTCAGCTGTTCATACAGCGTCGCGTCCGGGTTTTTCACCGGATCATCTGAATAAACACCGTCAACTTTGGTCGCTTTCAATACCACATCGGCTTCGATTTCGATGCCACGCAGACAAGCGGCGGAGTCAGTGGTAAAGAACGGGTTGCCAGTACCGGCGGCGAAAATCACCACGCGGTTATTGCGCAGCAGGCTGATCGCTTCTGCCCAGCTGTAGTTATCACACACGCCATTCAGCGGAATCGCGGACATCAGACGCGCGTTAACATACGCACGGTGCAATGCGTCTCGCATTGCCAGACCGTTCATCACGGTTGCCAGCATACCCATGTGATCGCCGACCACACGGTTCATGCCTGCCTGTGCCAGGCCAGCGCCACGGAACAGGTTACCGCCACCAATAACCACACCCACCTGGATGCCCAGCTCAACCAGCTCTTTCACCTCTTGCGCCATACGGTCAAGCACGCTCGCGTCAATACCAAAACCTTCGGCACCTTGCAGTGCTTCGCCACTCAGTTTTAGCAGGATACGTTGATATACAGGTTTTGCGTTGGTCGCCATGGTCAATTCTTCCTGGAAGATATGATGAATGAGAAGTTAAATCTGATCGATCATCCGCTTAGCGAACGAAAAAAGCTATTGGGATGAGACTGAAAAGTGGTCCACGCAAAACGCAGACAAAAAAGAACCGCCTTCCGGCGGTTCTTTCGGAGCATTAAGACTGTTTGGACATTGCAGCAACTTCTGCTGCGAAGTCAGCTTCAACTTTCTCGATGCCTTCGCCCACTTCGAAGCGGATGAAGTTAATAACGTCTGCGCCTTTCTCTTTCAGAGCCTGGCCAACAGTTTTGCTTGGATCGATAACGAAAGCCTGACCGGTCAGAGAAACTTCGCCGGTGAATTTCTTCATGCGGCCTTCAACCATTTTCTCTGCGATTTCTTTAGGCTTGCCAGACTGCATGGCGATGTCCAGCTGAACCTGGTACTCTTTCTCAACCACATCAGCAGACACGTCTTCTGGCTTAACGAATTCTGGCTTGCTTGCCGCAACGTGCATCGCAACTTGCTTGCTCAGCTCTTCATCAGCACCAGTGGTAGAAACCACTACGCCGATACGTGCGCCGTGCTGGTAGCTGTTCAGCTGAGCACCTTCCAGGATAGCAACACGACGGATGTTGATGTTCTCACCGATTTTAGCAACCAGCGCTACGCGTTCTTCTTCGAACTGCGCTTTCAGAGCTTCAACATCAGTCACTTTACCAGCAACAGCTGCATCCAGCACTTTGTCAGCGAAAGCCTGGAAACCAGCATCTTTAGCAACGAAGTCAGTCTGGCAGTTAACTTCCAGAATCAGTGCGAAACCATCAGCGATTTTGGTTTTGATCACGCCGTCAGCAGCAACGTTGCCTGCTTTCTTAGCGGCTTTGATCGCGCCAGATTTACGCATGTTCTCAATCGCCAGCTCGATGTCGCCGTTCGCTTCGGTCAGCGCTTTTTTGCAATCCATCATGCCTGCGCCAGTACGCTCACGCAGTTCTTTTACCAATGCAGCGGTAATTTCAGCCATTCCAGAATCCTCGATTCGTCTCTGTGTGCGTTAACACTGTCAGAAACTTGTTGCGGAAAATTTACTCTGCCCCGCTTACCCGAAAGAAGCGTGACAAACTTAGATAAATAAAAGGGGCCTGTGCGGCCCCCTTAACAGATAACATCTGATGTCTAAGGGCTCTTAGAAAGAGCGAACCTTATTAAGCTTCAGCAGCTTCTTCAGCCTGCTCAGCCAGATCCTGTGAACGGCCTTCGCGCACGGTGGTAGCAACAGCAGTCAGGTACAGGCTTACAGCACGGATCGCATCGTCGTTACCTGGGATAACGAAATCAACGCCATCTGGATCAGAGTTGGTATCAACGATAGCAAATACTGGGATACCCAGGTTGTTTGCTTCTTTGATTGCGATGTGTTCGTGGTCAGCGTCAACAACGAACAGTGCATCCGGCAGACCGCCCATATCTTTGATACCGCCCAGGCTGTTTTCCAGCTTGGCCAGTTCACGAGCACGCATCAGTGCTTCTTTTTTGGTCAGTTTGTCGAAAGTACCGTCCTGAGACTGAGTTTCCAGATCTTTCAGACGCTTGATTGACTGACGAACAGTTTTCCAGTTGGTCAGCATACCACCCAACCAGCGGTGGTTAACGAAGAACTGGTCGCAGCTCAGAGCTGACTCTTTTACCGCTTCGGCAGCAGCGCGCTTAGTACCAACGAAAAGGATTTTGCCTTTACGTGAAGAGATCTTCTGCAACTCAGCCAGAGCTTCGTTGAACATTGGTACAGTTTTCTCAAGGTTGATGATGTGAACCTTGTTACGAGCACCGAAGATGAATGGCTTCATTTTCGGATTCCAGTAACGGGTCTGGTGACCAAAGTGAACACCAGCCTTGAGCATGTCGCGCATTGAAACAGTTGCCATGATTACCTCTAAAGTATGATTGGGGTTGGGCCTCCATGTATCCCATACAACCGACCTCTTTCAAGGCACCCCGGCGTATGTGTCGATACATGTGTGTTTTAGTACACATAATGAGTTTTATGCGTTTCCTGCCAGCCACGAAACGAAGGTGACAGAGAATCGTCGGCGCGCTTTATACCATAACGCGCAGGAATACGCCAACAGTTGTTAGCAGCGTGAGCGAGGAGTCATCCCGATTTGGCAGCCTAATGACTGACTGCTAACATGACTGCCACAGAACTCATTATTGTCGAAAATGTCGGCAATTGCGGATTATTTAATGGCCATTTCAATCAAAACCCCTGAAGAAATCGAAAAAATGCGCGTGGCGGGCCGTCTGGCTGCTGAAGTGCTGGAAATGATCGCCCCGCACGTGGTGCCGGGTGTGACCACAGGTGAACTCGACCGCCTCTGCCACGATCACATCACGAATAAGCAGCAGGCTATCTCAGCCTGCCTTGGCTATCACGGCTTCCCGAAATCGGTGTGTATTTCGGTTAACGAAGTGGTGTGCCACGGCATCCCGAGCGATGACCGCGTTTTAAAAGATGGCGATGTAGTCAACGTTGACGTCACGGTGATCAAAGACGAGTATCACGGCGATACCTCGAAGATGTTCATCGTCGGCAAACCGACTATTCAAGGCGAGCGCTTGTGCCGTGTCACCCAGGAAAGCCTCTACATTGCACTGCGTCTGGTTAAACCGGGCATCCGCCTGCGTGAGCTGGGCCGTGCGATTCAGCAATATGTTGAAGCACAGGATTTCTCTGTGGTACGTGAATACTGCGGCCACGGCATCGGCAAAGGTTTCCACGAAGAACCACAAGTGTTGCACTATGATGCCGATGACGGCGGCGTGGTGTTGCAGGCGGGGATGACCTTTACCGTTGAGCCGATGGTCAATGCCGGTGATTATCGTATCCGCACCATGAAGGATGGCTGGACCGTAAAAACCAAAGATCGCAGCTTGTCCGCGCAGTATGAGCATACTATTGTGGTGACAGAAAACGGCTGTGAGATTCTTACGCTGCGTGAAGATGACACCATTGCTGCGGTGCTCGAAAACAACGCGTAACGTTCTTCAAGACAGTACCAGGCCGGCATAATGCCGGCCTTTTTTATGGCGCTTACGAGGCATGTCGATGAGTGGTAGCGTGACCGAAGCAGTACACAAAGGCCTGACTGATTCCCCCGCCAGCTGGCCCGATGAAGCCCTGACGCGTGACAAATTAAAACTCTATCTGGAGCAATTCCAGCAGCATCTCGGTATGGCCTTTGATGCCGGTACTGACGTTGAATCACTGATTGATGCCCGCACGCTATTTATCGATCGTCTGTTGCGCCGACTGTGGCGCTTCTTCGGCTTCGATAAAATGAAAGAGATTGCGTTGGTTGCGGTGGGCGGCTATGGCCGTGGTGAACTGCATCCGCTCTCCGATATCGATGTCTTGATACTCAGCCGCCAGCCACTGGATGATGCGGCCGCGCAACGCACCAGCGAACTCCTGACGCTGATGTGGGATTTAAAACTCGAAGTTGGCCACAGTGTGCGCACGCTGGAAGAGTGCTTACTGGAGGGGTTGTCCGATCTTACTGTCGCGACCAACCTGATCGAATCCCGCATGCTGACAGGCGATGTCGCCCTGTTCCTTGAGTTACAGAAGAACATTTTCAGCGATGGCTTCTGGCCGTCCTCTCGCTTTTTCGCGGCCAAGATTGAAGAGCAGCAGGAACGTCATCAGCGCTACCACGGCACCAGCTACAATCTCGAACCCGATATTAAAAGCAGCCCGGGTGGCCTGCGCGACATCCACACCTTACAGTGGGTGGCGCGCCGCCATTTCGGTGCCACCACCATGGATGAAATGGTCGGTTTTGGCTTTATCACGGAAGCCGAACGTAATGAGATCAATGAATGCCAGGAGTTCCTCTGGCGAATTCGCTTCGCGCTGCACTTAACGCTCACACGCTACGACAATCGCTTGTTGTTTGATCGCCAGCTCACGGTGGCACAGCGGCTCAACTATCTCGGCGAAGGCAATGAGCCGGTTGAGCGCATGATGAAAGATTTTTACCGGGTGACGCGCCGCATTGGTGAGCTCAATCAGATGCTGCTGCAGCTGTTTGATGAAGCGATCCTCGCGCTCTCCACCACCGAGAAACCGCGCAGCATTGATGATGATTTCCAACTGCGCGGCAATTTGATTGATCTGCGTGACCCCACGTTGTTCGAACGTGAACCGCAGGCCATTCTGCGCATGTTTTATGTGATGGTACGTAATGAGAACATCACCGGCATTTACTCCACCACGCTACGTCATTTACGCCATGCGCGTCGTCATCTGAAGCAGCCGCTGTGCCAGATTGCCGAAGCGCGTGACACCTTTATGGCGATTCTGCGCCATCCGGGCGCGGTGAAGCGGGCGCTGGTGCCGATGCATCGCCACAGTGTCCTTTGGGCGTATACGCCGCTGTGGGGCAATATTGTCGGCCAGATGCAGTTTGACCTGTTCCATGCTTACACGGTGGATGAGCACACCATTCGCGTCCTGCAAAAGCTGGAAAGTTTCGCCAACGAAGCCACGCGTCCGATGCACCCATTGTGTGTAGAACTCTGGCCGCGTTTGCCACAGATCGAACTGCTGCTGATGGCTGCCTTATTGCACGATATTGCCAAAGGGCGCGGCGGTGACCACTCGATTCTGGGGGCGCAGGACGCGCTTGATTTTGCCGAATTGCACGGGCTCAACTCGCGGGAAACGCAGTTGGTGGCCTGGCTGGTGCGCCATCATCTGTTGATGTCGGTCACCGCCCAGCGCCGTGATATTCAGGACCCGACGGTGATTCAGCAATTCGCTGAAGTCATGCAGAATGAAAACCGCCTGCGTTATCTGGTGTGTCTCACCGTAGCCGACATCTGCGCCACTAACGAAAGTCTGTGGAACAGCTGGAAGCAGAGCCTGCTGCGTGAATTGTTCTTCGCGACCGAAAAACAGCTGCGTCGCGGTATGGAAAACAGCCCGGACTTGCGCGAACGCGTGCGTCATCATCGCTTACAGGCTCTCGCGCTGTTACGGATGGAAAACCTTAACGAAGAGCGCCTGCACCATATCTGGAGCCGCTGCCGTGCTGACTATTTCCTGCGTCACACGCCGAATCAACTGGCATGGCACGCGCGTCATCTGATCGACCATGACCTTACAAAGCCGCTGGTGCTGGTCAGCCCGCAGGCCACTCGCGGCGGGACTGAAATCTTTATCTGGAGCCCGGACCGCCCTCACCTGTTTGCCGCAGTAGCCGGTGAGCTGGACCGCCGCAATCTGAGCGTGCACGATGCCCAGATCTTTACCAGCCGCGACGGCATGGCGATGGATACCTTTATTGTGCTGGAACCGGATGGCAGTCCGCTGGCCGCCGATCGTCATCCGATGATTATGCAGGCACTGGAGCAAGCGATTACCCAAACCGAGTGGGTGCCGCCGCGCACGCGTCGCCAGTCTGCACGACTTAAGCACTTCAGTGTCGATACCGAAGTGAATTTCCTGCCGACGCACACCGATCGTCGTAGCTATCTGGAGCTGGTCGCGCTGGATCAACCAGGCTTGCTGGCGCGTGTAGGGGAAGTGTTTGCCGACCTCGGTGTGTCACTGCACGGCGCGCGCATCAGTACGATTGGCGAACGAGTTGAGGATCTTTTCATCCTGGCGGACAGCGAACGGCGCGCACTTGATGTCGAAATGCGCAATGTACTGCAACAACGGTTGACAGAGGCCCTCAATCCAAACGATAAAGTGTGACCGCAATCGATTTATCGACTTAATTCTCTGTGTCAGCGCGACGCTGGCACCCGTATGACAGACTCAGGAAATTATTATGCAACAGTTACAGAGCGTTATTGAATCTGCCTTTGAGCGCCGCGCCGATATCACGCCAGCCAGCGTGGACAGCGTGACCCGTGAAGCCATCGAACAGGTTATTGGCCTGCTGGATAGCGGCGAACTGCGCGTGTCTGAAAAGATCAACGGAGAGTGGGTAACGCATCAGTGGCTGAAGAAAGCAGTGCTGCTGTCGTTCCGCATCAATGACAACCAGGTGATGGAAGGCGCAGAAACCCGTTTCTACGACAAAGTGCCAATGAAGTTCGCGAACTGGGATGAAGCACGCTTCAAAAATGCGGGCTTCCGCGTTGTCCCCCCTGCTGCCGTGCGTCAGGGCGCGTTCATTGCACGTAACACCGTGCTGATGCCTTCTTACGTTAACATCGGCGCTTACGTTGATGAAGGCACCATGGTTGACACCTGGGCCACCGTGGGTTCTTGTGCGCAGATCGGCAAAAACGTTCACCTGTCTGGCGGCGTCGGCATCGGCGGTGTTCTGGAGCCACTGCAGGCTAACCCAACCATCATCGAAGACAACTGCTTCATCGGCGCACGTTCTGAAATCGTTGAAGGCGTGATCGTGGAAGAAGGTTCAGTGATCTCCATGGGCGTTTACATCGGTCAGAGCACCAAAATTTACGACCGTGAAACCGGCGAAGTGCATTACGGCCGCGTGCCAGCGGGTTCAGTGGTGGTATCGGGCAACCTGCCGTCTAAAAATGGTAGCTACAGCCTGTACTGCGCCGTAATTGTGAAGAAAGTGGACGCTAAAACGCTGGCGAAAACCGGCATCAACGAACTGCTGCGTACCATCGACTAAGTGAGAAATTAGTCCGGTTACCCTGCCAACGGGCCTGTATTCTGGCCCGTAATTTTTTCTTTACACTCTTACCTAAACTACCTGCTTCGCGCCGCGAATTATCTGGTGCGTTTATTTTTCAAACAGTTCATAATCCGCGCCAGTTAACTCCGGTCGCGCACTGTTCATCCCGGTTTTTGTGTCTACAGTTGATTAAGTATGCCGTAAGCGTTCCGGTTGCTGCGTATCTGCCGCATCCCGAATGATGATGATAGTCCTGCGCGCTCACCCACTCTTAGATGGAATATAAACGCTATGTACGACAACCTGAAAAGCTTAGGTATCAGCTCTCCTGAAGACATCGACCGTTACAGCCTGCGTCAGGAAGCCAGCAACGACATTCTGAAAATCTACTTCCGCAAAGACAAAGGTGAATTCTTCGCCAAAAGCGTGAAATTCAAATACCCGCGTCAGCGCAAAACTGTCGTCGCCGATCACACCAGCCAAGGCTATAAAGAAGTACAGGAAATCAGCCCGAACCTGCGTTACGTGATCGACGAACTGGATCAGATCTGCCAGCGCGATCAAGTCGAAGTCGATCTGAAACGCAAAATCCTTGCTGATCTGCGTCATCTGGAAAACGTGGTATCCAATAAGATCGCTGAAATTGAATCCGATCTGGATCAACTGACCCGCAACGGTCGTTAATTTCCTCCCCGCGTTCCCAGGGCCAGCTTATGCTGGCCTTTTTTTTGCCTTAATTCAGTTTTATCTGGGCCTGTTTCACCTATCTGAATTCATAATCCCTGGCTAGTATCGGGTTATGTCTGACTTCAGGTATCACAAAATCCATGCAATTTGCAGCCATCACCTCAGGACAGCGCGGTCTGGATGTTCATATCGCCGGTGACCTCGCGCAAAAAATTCTCTCTGGAACGCTAAAGGCTGGTGATGTTCTGCCCAGCGAAGTCGAGTTGTGTAGCCACTTTGGCGTCAGCCGAACTGCCGTGCGTGAGGCGCTTAAACTCCTCTCTTCGAAGGGATTAATAGAATCGCGTCCCAAACTCGGCACGCATGTGCGCGATCGCACATACTGGAATCTGCTTGATGTGCAGCTGCTGGAATGGATGCAGGGAATCGAATCTACGGCAGAGATGTATCAACAGTTTCTGGACTTCCGTGAGGCTATCGAACCGCAGGCTGCCAGACTGGCTGCACTACACGCTACGCAGGCACAACGCACCGAACTTTCTCTGTTATTTCGCGAAATGATCGCTGTTTGCGCTGCGAGTAACTTCGATCTTGCTCGCTGGCTGGAGGCAGACAGTGCCTTTCATCGCCTGATCTTTCACTCTACCGACAACTGTTTTTACATCCCGTTCGGTAATTTGCTGGAAACCATCTTTAAATGCTTTTTTACCTGGCCTTCTAGCGCGCAGGATATTTTTTTGGACGAACACCGCAAGATTTATGAAGCGATCATGATCGGCGATGCCGATGCGGCGCACAGGGCGTCGATGAATCTAATGCTTAACAGCACACAGCCTCGGCTATAACTTTCCCCTCACCGATACGTGGGTGGGCGCGATAACAACCACAGATCACGCAGCGCTTCTCTTTCCGCACCGCGCGCTGCTGGGCTGATAGGGGCCGTCGACTGCGTTTCGATCGCGCGATGAATCCAGGGCTGAAAACGGTCGCTGTTCAGGCTGCGATCCGTGAGCGAGAGCAGTGGAATCAAGCGCAGACTGACACGATCGCGATTTTTCCATGGCCAGGTTTTGCTGTCATCACTAAACGGTGCCATATAATTCAGCGCACTCAACAATGAACCGCTCTGCTGTTGATAGTGCCAAAGATCGCCCGCGCCGCTTCGCTGTGCCAGTTGCGCGAGGCTGGTCAGAGCCTGCAAATTGAAATAGCTATAGTGGAACGAGCGTGTGCGTACCAGTTCCATTGGCTGCGTTCCGTCCGCACGAATTTGCCCGGCGATTTTATCCTGAGCTAAAACCACCATCTGCTTAATCACCTGAGGTTGATGCAAATACCACGCGATGCCCGCCACCTGTGCGGCATACCAACTGCCATGATTATTAGGTGCATCACGCTCGCCTTGTGCCAACTGACTGTGCAATAGCCAGCCGAGATAATCGCTAAACCATGCATGTATCGCAGCCTGATCCTGCGGGTGCCAGCCGGGCGAATCTTGCAGTAGCTGCAGTGCATCCACTATGCGCGTGGCAAAGTAACGCCCATCCAGCACACCGGTGTGTCGGCCCTCAGCCTTACCCGGCACACCCTGAGCATAATTAAGATTGGGATTCATGCGGGTGGTGGGATCGATGAACCAGCTGCGAATCATCGATTGGGCTTTCGCTGCATAACGGGTGTCGCCGGAAAAGTACCAGGCCAGTGCTAATGCCTGCACGTCTGCGGTGAAACGGGCCAGACGCACACCGTCGCTTTGGTCGTTTTTACTCGCCGGATTGACCTCACCATCGCGGCGTACCCATGGCAAGCCATTGGGCTTGTCGGGATTCGGCCACCAGTAGGCACTCAGGCTGAGATAATCATGGCGGGAACCGCTGGGAGGTAACATCCCTTTCTGCGTCACGCTGGGATTGGGCTGATTAAGCGCGCGATCGGCAGCCTGCTTGAGTTGCTGCCACGCCTGCTCAGTCTGTGGCGCAGCCTGATGATTTTGCAGCGCAGTTCGCGTCTGTTGCATCTCTTCGCCAGATAAAAAGGCCAGCGAAACAGCTTTGGCATGACAGGTCGCGGTCATCAGCAAGCCAGCCAACAGCCAGATCAGGCGCACATTCAAACGGGGCATCTTCCTCTCCTGGCCCTGCTAAGGGTTAGCTCTGTTCATCCAGTTGCAGCGCCACATACAGCAACAATCGATCGTCAAAATTGCCGAGGTTTAATCCGGTTAGCTCGGAGATGCGGTTCAGGCGATACTCGAGCGTATTACGATGGATAAATAGTGCGCGTGCCGTGGCGCTGGGCTGCACGTTATGACTGAACCACGCCACCAGCGTACGTCGCAATAATCCATTATTATCATTGGCTTTGAGTTTCGCCAACGGACGCGCCAGTTCATTCGCTTGCCAGCCACCGCGCAGGCTATCCAGCAGTACGGGCAGCACCAAATCCTGATAGAAGAAGCTGCGCTGTTCCGGCATGCGCTGTTTGCCCACCATCATGGTAGTACGCGCCGTACGGTAGGAACGTGCAATACTGCCGGGACCGGTAAAGAAATTCCCCAGCGCGATGCGCATCCGCACCTGCCCACTCTCTTTCATACGCTGTAATAACTGATCCACGCGACGGCGGTGATCGTCTTGATCGTAACGGCCGTGGGCATTGAGCGCCGGCTTCAACACCACCATTTCAGTGAGTGAAACGATAGCAATCAGGTTGTCACGATCCGGCGTTGTCAGCAGAGTTTGTAAATGCTGCAATTCCGACATCGCACTGTCAACGCCAAGCTGGCCGCTGTCGACTTCCACCACCGCCACCACGCGCGGTTGATTGAGATCGATGCCCAGGCGCTGCGCCCACTCGCTCAACGCCGGTGAAAGCGTATCGCTGCGAATCAGGTTCAGCACCAGCTCTTCGCGCAGACGGCTATCCTGCGCCAGCATGTGCAACAGCCGCGCTTGTTCCAGCATCATTTCGGCGGTCATACACACCAGTTCACCGTAGTGACGCAGCGCTGCCGGCTGGCCGGTCAGGCCGATAACGCCGACAATCTCGCCGTCAATACGCAACGGCAGGTTGATGCCCGGACGTACGCCATGCAGATGTTTCGCCACGGCCTCATCAATGTCCACCACCCTTCCCTGTGACAACACCAGCAGCGCACCTTCGTGCAATTCGCCAATACGCTCACGATCGCCGCTGCCAATAATGCGGCCGCGTGCATCCATCACGTTGACATTACTGTCAATAATTTGCATGGTGCGGGCAACAATATCCTGAGCCAGTCGCGCATCGAGATGATAGGTGGCCATCAATCACTCCAGAGAAAGGGAAGAATTGACAGAATACGCATCCCACGCACGGCTGGCATTGTGCAACTGCACATAGCCGGATAGAGAATACGGGAATTGCGGTAGGCGTCACATTGCGAAACGGACATCTGCACAATGTGGACCACACTAAAAGGGTGTTGATGCTAGCCAATCGCGCAGCTGTGCCTGACAAAAACAAAAAAGGCGAGCCGAAGCTCGCCAGTGTTCAATCATCCCAGACTTACTGCATCAGCAGATAGAGGCTGCTGTCGCCACGCTGCACATTCAGGGCCAGCACGGACGGTTTGGTGTCGAGGATTTTGCGCAGTTCACCAAGGTTGGCAATCGCCTGCTGGTTAACGCCCCTAATCACGTCACCTTTCTTCAGACCAATACGCGCTGCAGCACTACCTGCCTTCACATTATCCACGCGCACGCCTTTCTGGCCGTTGCTGTCGATGTTGCTCAGGTCGGCACCTTCAATGCCGGTGTAGATCGTGGCGGACTGCACTTTTTCCTGCGAGCTCTGCTGCAGTTCAACCGTAATCGTCACCGGTTTACCGTCACGTAACAGACCCAGCTGCAGTTTAGTGCCCACTGGCAGTGAACCCACTTCTGCACGCAGCGCGGCAAAACTGGTCAGCGGTTTGCCATTCATCGACACCACGACATCGCCGGCTTTCACACCCGCTTTTGCCGCTGCCGAGTTAGGCAGGACCTGGCTCACAAAGGCACCGCGCTGGGCATCGACTTTCATCGCTTTCGCCAGCTCAGAGTTAAGCTCGGTACCCATAATGCCCAGCTCGCCACGCTTCACCTGACCATACTCGATCATCTGCGCCGTCAGGTTTTTCACCATCGCGCTTGGGATAGCAAAGCCGATACCGATATTGCCACCGTCTGGCGCCAGAATCGCGGTGTTAATCCCAATCAGTTCACCGTTCAGGTTTACCAGCGCACCACCAGAGTTACCACGGTTGATGGCGGCATCGGTCTGGATGAAGTTCTCGTAGTTCTCGACGTTCAAGCCGCTGCGGCCCAATGCTGAAACGATACCGGAGGTCACCGTTTCGCCGAGTCCATACGGGTTACCGATTGCGACAGTGTAATCACCGACACGTAAGTCATCGGAGTCAGCGATCTTAATCGCCGTCAGGTTCTTGGCGTCCTGCAGTTGAATTAGAGCAATATCAGACTGCGGATCTTTACCAATCACTTTGGCGTCATAGCGACGGCCATCGCTGAGCTGCACCTGAATTTTGGTGGCGTTATCTACCACATGGTTGTTGGTGACGACATAGCCTTTGTCGGCATTAATCACGACACCCGAACCGAGTGCACGGAATTTTTGCTGCTGGGTGTTGGCGCCGCCGTTGTCACCGCCCTGGCTACCATCACCGCCGCCCTGGCACATTGGCGAGCTTTGGAATGGCGAACCGTCCTGGCAGAATGGCGAGTTATCACCAAAGAATTGCTGGAATTGCTGCGGCATGCGCGGGTTTTTCACCGTGGTGCTGCCTTCAACGCTAATACTCACCACGGAAGGCATCACTTTTTCCAGCATCGGCGCCAGGCTTGGCAACTGTTGATTCGAGGAGGAAGCACTTTCCGCCGCGAAACTGACAGGGCTCAATGCCATGCCCAGACTAAGCGCCAGCGCACTTAACATTAATGTGCTTTTTTTCATTTGTCTGTGTCTCTCTAAGATTTACGGCCAGACCATTGCTGTGGTCGTGATGGTGAGATTAAGTTTTTAGCGCGAAGTTCCTAATGAAGTTTTGGGTAAAGGTAAAAATTTATTCTTCATCTTTACAAAACTCAGCTTATTCCACGGCCATCAAACGACGATACTCATCCCATGCATAATTGTCTGTCATTCCGCTGATATAGTCCTGAATCAAGCGCGAACGGTAATAACGCTCCCACAACAAACGCTGATATTTATGCTCGACAATCAGTGTACGCATCTGCTGCTGATAAGCTTTGCGATGTTTTCCTGAAAGCTTATGAAACAGTCGCGTTTCTATCGGATATTTCGGCAGAAAATCGTCGTTCATCAGCGTAGTAAATTGTTCATAATCCAGCAACATTAATGACTGATAGATTTCCAGCAACCCTTTTATTACCCGATAACCTTGTAATTCGAGTTGCTCAACTTCCGGATGATTAAATACCTGCTGGCGCGCCACGGTTTTAAATAATTTCAACAGACGGCCTTCATCACCGTCATCTTCCAGCAGCGCATGATTGAAGTTTCCTTCAAAAATAGCCGGGAGATTATCGACAAAACGGCGCACGGCATGGCTAACCAACACATTTTGCACGTTAACCCGTAATGACATGAAAAATTGATCGCTCAGGCTACGGCGTTTTTTCTGGTTGGCTTCTTTCCATGCCTCGCTCACTGTGCGACTGAACGCATCACCACTATTTACCGGCCCCCAGGCTTTGAGCAGAGACTTATACAAGGTCTCAACATCAAAAATGTCTTTTTCGACCGCATCATCTAAATCGGCAATACAGTAGGAGATATCGTCCGCGGCTTCCATAATCCAGGTGAGAGGATAGCGATGATGCTCCTTAATATGGGTCGCAGCGCGTAAGTCAGCCACATATTCACGCTCGGACAAATAAAAACCAGGCTTCTTCATCAGCACGCTAAATTCTGCAGGCTTATCGCCCTGCCACCATGCGGGGGCGGTATATTTTAAAATACAGGCCACCTGCGCATAGCTAAGATTGAGCTGCAGCAGCGTATGCACCAGGCGAATCGCCTGCGCATTGCCTTCGAAGTGGCACAAATCCTGACGAATCATTGCATTTAGCTGGTCAAAATCAGTGCGCTGATACTCATCTGCCACGCCCGCCACCAGCGGGTCCACGAGTTCAAGAGGCAGATTGTCGTCAAACCAGTCATTGATCGCGGCTTCACCAAAGTGACCAAACGGCGGATTCCCCACATCATGCAGCAGGCAGGCCATCTCAATCAGACTCTCAAACGCGCCTTCAAACTCATCCAGCCCGTAATTTGCCAGTCCACCGCCCTGCGTTTTCAGGTATTGCAGGATCTCTTTGGTGATATAGCGCCCGGTTTGCTGCACTTCCAGCGAGTGGGTCAAACGTGAACGCACCGCTGCATTACGCTCCAGAGGAAATACCTGAGTCTTTTGTTGCAGGCGGCGGATCGCGGCAGAATTGATGATGCGGCCACGGTCACTCTCAAAGTGCCGTGTAATAAAGTATTCGCCCTCTGGATCTTTGCGGCTGGTATAAGGGCGGGTGAAACTGATCTTATTTTTGAAATTGATCGGCGCCATCATTACCCCTTATTTTTTGGTGAATTCATCCTCTGCCAGCCATGGTAGACTATGCCTCACTTTTAAGCTTTACATCTATAACTACAGCGAGATTCTTTATGAAAGCAGGCATTATTGGCGCGATGGAGCAGGAAGTCACCCTGCTGCGTGACAAAATCGAAAACCGTCAGACGCTGACGCTGGCTGGTTGTGAAATTTATACCGGCACGCTGAACGGTGTTGAGGTTGCTCTGCTGAAATCAGGCATCGGTAAAACCGCAGCAGCGCTCGGCACGACCCTGTTGCTGGAGCTGTGCAAACCCGACCTGGTGATCAATACCGGCTCTGCGGGTGGTCTGGCCGCTTCACTGAAAGTGGGCGATATCGTGGTTTCCGATGAAGTGCGTTATCACGATGCCGACGTGACCGCATTTGGTTACGAACCGGGTCAGATGGCCGGTTGCCCGGCAGCCTTTGTGGCGGATGAAAAACTGATCGCCGCTGCAGAGCAGGTGATTAAGCAGTTGGATCTCAACGCGGTGCGCGGTTTAGTGGTCAGCGGTGATGCCTTCATCAACGGTGCTGAGCCACTGGCACGCATTCGCACCACCTTCCCACTGGCGATCGCCGTGGAGATGGAGGCCACCGCCATCGGTCACGTTTGCCATCAGTTCAAGGTGCCGTTTGTTGTGGTGCGTGCAATTTCCGATGTCGCGGACAAAGAATCCCACCTGAGCTTTGATGAGTTCCTGGTTGTTGCCGCTAAACAATCGTCGCTGATGGTTGAAAACCTGCTGGCACAACTGGCGCGTGGCTAAATATTGGCTACTGGGGCTATTGCTGATCGGCAATAGCCTGTTTGCCGCTGCCCCGCGCGTTGTCACGCTATCGCCCCATCTCACTGAACTGGCTTTCGCTGCAGGCATTACGCCGGTAGCGGTCAGCGCCTATTCAGATTTTCCGGCGCAGGCCAACCAGCTGGAGCAGGTGGCAAACTGGCAGGGCATCAACGTTGAACGCATCCTGCAACTGAAACCGGATGTGGTGCTAGCCTGGCGCGGCGGCAATCCGCAGCGGCAGATCGATCAACTGCAACGTCTGGGCATTAAAGTCGAATGGATTGATCCGCAGACCATTGATCAGATGATTGATGCGTTAGCAGCGCTCAAACCGTGGAGTCCACAACCTCAGCAGGCGGCGGCTGCCGCACAGGCGCTGCGCCAGCAAGAGGATGATCTGCGTAAACAGTATCAACAACGCACGCCGATCCCTCTGTTTTTGCAGTTTGGTCAACAGCCGCTGTTTACTGCATCGCGTAATACGTTGCAAAACGAAGTGATCACGCTGTGTGGCGGTAAAAATATCTTTGCTGACAGTCGCGTAAGCTGGCCACAGGTGAGCCGCGAGCAAGTGCTGGCGCGCCATCCCGAGGCGATTGTGATTGGCGGTGACCGTGCGCAAGCCGCGAATATTGTGAAATTCTGGCAGCCACAACTGACGGTGCCGGTGATTGCCATTAACGATGACTGGCTGAGTCGACCGGGTCCACGTATCCTGCTGGCAGCCAAACAGCTGTGTGCAGATTTACATCCGGCGAAAAATAGCACCAAAAAAGATTAAAGATTCGGCAAAAATTGTCGAAAATCAAAATACAAGGCACTGCGGCCACGTATGCTCAGTGCCCTTTTTGCGCAACGCGCAACTTTTGACTTCACCAGGAATTATCAATGACCAGAGCACTGCTCCTGGCCATAGGGCTTGCGATGGCTGCGCCAATTGGCGCGGCGACCTCCACCGGCTCTATTGCCGTCACGTTGACCATATTTTCCCGCTGCGATATCTCACGGCAAAGCGAACAAACATTGCCATCGATTGATTGTGGACGTCACTTCAGTGCACAGCCGCGCGTGACCGAAAGCGTGTTAAAGCGCGATGCGAAGCGTCGTGAGTCGTCACGATTAGTGACCGTAGAGTGGTAACGTTCTGACCGCCAGAACGGCGGTCAGAAAAGGGGATCAGATGCTGAAGGAAGAACCACAACCGCAAGTCGTTTTCGCGTTCGGGTTTGTCACGATAAAACGTGAACCCTCAAGACCTTCGGTATAATCAACCGAGCCGCCCACCAGATACTGCAGGCTCATTGGATCAACCACCAGCGCCACGCCCTGCTTTTCAATGGTCATGTCGCCGTCATTCATTTGATCATCAAAAGTAAAACCGTACTGAAAACCACTGCAACCGCCACCGGTGATGTACACGCGCAGTTTCAGCTCAGGATTCTCTTCATCCGCGATCAAATTTTTCACTTTTTTCGCTGCTGCTTCAGTGAATTGCAAAGGCAGCGCTGCTACGTCGTCACTCATGTTTTACTCCGGGTAAACGTCCAGGTCAGAAAACGACCTTAATTTCACTATTATCTGCCAGCCGCCCAGTGCAATCAAGTACTGCGCTTGACACTGTGTGCCGCCTGCGCTGCGCTAAAGTATAGCTTTAAAAGGCTTTCGCACCCGCTTGCCTTTCTAATCGGGCGACTCTTCCCTTAGAATGGCGCCAGAATTTTTTTCCAGAACAGCAGGAGCCGAGCAATGAGTAAGTCTGAAAACCTGTATGCCGAAGCGCAACGCCTGATCCCTGGCGGTGTGAACTCCCCGGTACGTGCTTTTACCGGTGTGGGCGGCGTGCCGCTGTTCATCGAACGCGCCGACGGCGCTTATCTGTATGACGCCGATGGCAAAGCCTACATCGACTATGTCGGTTCATGGGGCCCAATGGTGCTGGGGCATAACAACGCCAATATCCGCAATGCGGTGATTGAAGCGGCATCTCGTGGTTTAAGTTTCGGTGCCCCAACCGAAATGGAAGTGAAAATGGCCGAGCTGGTGTGTGAGCTGGTGCCAGGTATGGATATGGTGCGCATGGTGAACTCCGGCACCGAAGCCACCATGAGCGCGATTCGTCTGGCTCGTGGCTTTACCCATCGTGACAAGATCGTCAAATTTGAAGGCTGCTACCACGGCCACGCCGACTGTCTGCTGGTGAAAGCGGGTTCCGGCGCATTGACCCTGGGCCAACCGAACTCACCGGGTGTTCCGGCTGATTTCGCTAAACACACCCTGACCTGCACTTACAACGATCTGGCGTCAGTACGCGAAGCCTTCGAGCAATATCCAGAAGATATCGCCTGTATCATCGTTGAACCCGTTGCGGGCAATATGAACTGCATCCCACCGCAACCGGACTTCCTGCCGGGCCTGCGTGCACTCTGTGATGAGTTTGGTGCGCTGCTGATCATCGATGAAGTGATGACCGGCTTCCGTGTAGCGCTGGGCGGTGCTCAGGCTTATTACGATGTCACGCCGGATCTGACCTGTCTCGGCAAAATCATCGGTGGCGGCATGCCGGTGGGCGCATTTGGTGGTCGTCGTGATGTGATGGCTGCACTGGCACCAACGGGTCCGGTTTACCAGGCGGGTACGCTTTCCGGTAACCCGATTGCCATGGCGGCCGGTTTTGCTTGCCTGACGCAGATTGCTCAACCGGGCACGCACAGCACTCTGACCGACCTCACCACCCAACTGTCTGAAGGCTTGCTGGCAGCGGCAAAAGCAGAAAACATTCCGCTGGTGATCAACCACGTTGGCGGCATGTTCGGTATCTTCTTTACCGATGCCGAAAGCGTAACCTGCTATGCCGACGTGACAAAATGCGACGTTGAGCGCTTTAAGCGCTTCTTCCACCTGATGCTGGAAGAAGGCGTTTACCTCGCACCTTCTGCTTTTGAAGCGGGCTTTATGTCGCTGGCACACAGCCAGGAAGATATTCAGCGCACCATTGATGCGGCACGCCGCAGTTTCGCGAAGCTTTAAGCCATTAGCGGGCGCCAGGAATGGCGCCCCTTCATTGATGTGCCCGGCTGTCCCTTGAGGCACAACGTCCCCTAAAGGCACCCTTGCCGTTCGTTCGCATCGTTATGCTCAGCTACACGCATATACCCATTTCCGTTAGGTTGCACAATTATGCGCAGCTGCCCTGTAAGCGCCGATTGACGTAGGCTGCGCGTTTATGCGCGACGCAACAGCCAGATAAAATACGGCGCGCCAAAGAAGGTCGCCATTAAACCTGCAGGGATCTGATCCGGGAACGCCAGCATCCTGCCGCACCAGTCTGCAAACACCATCAATCCGCCGCCTAATAATCCCGCCATCAACACCTGCGGTAATGCGCGCCTGAAGCCCAGCATGCGCACGATATGCGGCGCCATCAAACCGACAAAACTCAACGGGCCGATGGTCAAGGTCGCCGTGGCCGTTAACGCCGCCGCCAGCAGCAGCAGGGTCAGACGCGAACCTGTTAATGCCATCCCCGCTGAACGTGCCGTCGCACTACCCAGCGGCAGCAGTGTGAGCCAGCGGCTCGCCAGTGGCGCGAGCGCAATAAATACGATACCCACCACGGCGCTTTGCACTGCCTGCGGCATATTGATGTTGTAAGTCGAACCGGAAATCCAGCTTAGCAGGCCGCCCATGCGCGGATCGCCACTCGCCATTAACACCATCAGTAAGGTGACAAAGGCACTGTTAAGCGCCATGCCCGCCAGCAACATACGCTCCGGTGAGAAACCTCCGCGACTGGCGACCAGCATAATGACCAGCAGCGTCAGCGCCGCGCCTAATGCGCCAGCGGGCAGCAACCACGCCACGGCGTCACCCGGCACAAAGAACATCATCACAACCACACCACAGGCCGCGCCGGAACTGATGCCTAACACTTCCGGACTGGCCATCGGGTTGCCAGTGAGGCGCTGAATCAACGCACCTGCAACACCCAGCATCATCCCCACGACTAACGCCGCCAGCACGCGAGGTGCACGCCACGGCAGCAGTTGATGCAGCATCTCACCACTCACCCACGTCCAGCTGTGTGCATCACGACCAAAGGAGATGCCGATAACGCTCAGCAGCGCCAGCACCCCAAGGCCAATGCCACACCACAGCACCACCTTCTGGCGCTCTGCCGGCACCTTGTCGCCCATATTCATTGCCGGTGGAACCGAGCCGGTACGTAAACGCGGCAACAGCCACAGCAGAATCGGTACGCCAATCAACGCGGTCGCTGTGCCGGTGGAAACCTCGCGCCAGTGGCTGGTCAGCCACAATACGCACTGATCGGCCAGCCACAGCAGTAAGGCACCAATCAGCGGAGCCAGCAGCATACGGCTGAGTAAGCGACGCCCCCCGAGCATTTTCGCCAGCAGTGGTGCAAACAGCCCGATAAAACCGATAATCCCGGCGACGTTCACCAATTGCGCACTTAACAGAATCGCCAGAGCGAGTGCGCCGACACGCGCAGCAGACAGTGCCAGACCGAGATTTTTTGCTACGCCGTCATCAAGCCCCATGAGCGTCAAGGGGCGCAGCAATGCCAGCGCCACGACAAAAGCCAACAGCAGACGCGGCCACAGCATGGCGACGTTGTGCCCATCCATCTGATTCAGTGTGCCGGTGCTCCACAAGAACATATTCAGCAGCTGATCATGATTGAAGATGGCAAAGATTTGATTCACCGAACCGGCATACAGGCTCAGGACCAACCCGGCGAGGATCAGTGTCACGGGTGACAGCCGTTTGCCCCAGGCCACGCCAAATACCAGGATGCCCACCAGCACTGCGCCCGCCATCGCAGCAAATTGCTGTGTCAGCTCACCACCCGGCAAATGCCAGAGCGTGGCGACCGTAATACCGAGCTGTGCACCGGATGACACACCCAACGTGGTCGGTTCCGCCAGCGGATTGCGCAGCACCTGCTGAAACAGTAAACCGGCCAATCCGAGACCCGCCCCCACCAACAGCGCCAGCGCCAGACGCGATAACAGGCTGTGATGGAACACCACCTGTTGGATACTGTTGATGTCCGGCGCAAAGAAGGCTTGTGACCACTGCGCCGTTGGCAGCGCGTCACGCAGATTGATAAAGGTCAGCGCCAGCGCCAGTAAAAACATGCTGCTTAGCAGCATCACAGGAAAGAGACGATGGCGCATCAGTGCGACTCCAGCGCGTGTTCCAGCACGCGGACAAATTTCAGCGCTGAATAGGTCGCGCCGTAATACCAGACGGCAGGCACACGCTTGAAGCGGCCCGCGCGGATAAACGGCAGCGCCTGCCACAGCGCAGTTTTCATCACCTGCTGCATGTCACGATCGTTATCGTGATCAAAACAGATCACCTGCACATCGCCGACATCGGCTAACCGCTCAAGCCCAACCACGGCACTGCCCCAGAAATTGGTTTCACCCTGCCAGGCGTTACTCAGGCCAAGGATTTCCATCACTTCGAGGAACAGACTGTTGGTGCCAAACGTGATGGCGTGACGGCTGTCCATCAATGACATCAGCAGCACCGGACGATCTGCCCAGGGTTTGAGACGTTCGCGCGCTGCCGCTAGCTGCTCATCCAGGAATTGCAGATGCTGTACCGCCTGCGCTTCCCGGCCCAGCCGGGCACCGAGCGCATGCAGTGATTTACGGGCAGTACTTAACGGTTTACCGTCCCCGCTATTCAGATCAAAGCCCATGGTCGGCGCGATGCGATCGAGTTTATCTAATCCCGGACCGTAGCCGTTGGAGTGCAGGATTAAGGAAGGTTCGAGCTGCGTCATCAGTTCCAGATTGGGTTCGGTGCGCAGGCCGAGATCGATGGTGCTGGCGGATAGCATCGGCTCAACAACCCAGATGTTGTAGTTGCGCAAATCAGCCACACCGA
Source organism: Candidatus Pantoea communis (assembly GCF_011752685.1). Lineage (NCBI taxonomy): Bacteria > Pseudomonadati > Pseudomonadota > Gammaproteobacteria > Enterobacterales > Erwiniaceae > Pantoea > Candidatus Pantoea communis. The sequence goes on along the minus strand of NZ_VWXC01000010.1, from coordinate 179,387 downwards.
GCGGCGATACACCGAGCGCCATCAGTAGCTCAACGGGTAGCCATTCCAGCGCCAGGATGCGCTGCAGATCGGGTGTTGCCGCACGCAATGGGGCAACGTTCATCAGTGGCGTCAGTGCCAGCGCCGTCAGCAAGCGACGGCGTGAAATGTCGAACATGGCGAGGCCTCAGTAAACAAAACTGACGGGAGCACCGCCTTGTGGATGGGGCAAGATGCCCATCGGAATACCGTAGATATTGCCCAGCACATCGGCCTGCATGATGACATCAGGCCCGCCTTCCGCAATCATTTCGCCGCCTCGCAGCGCCACCAGACGGTCGCAATAACGTGCCGCCATGTTAATGTCATGCAGCACGGCAATCACCGTTAACCCGCGCTCACGGCTGAGTCGTTGAATCAGTGCCAGCACATCAACCTGATGTGCGATATCCAGCGCTGAAGTGGGTTCATCCAGCAACAGGCAGCGGCTATTTTGCGCCACCAGCATTGCCAACCACGCACGCTGGCGTTCGCCGCCTGACAGACTGTCCACCAGACGCCCGGCAAACGGTTTTAGTCCCACCAGCGTAATCGCTTCTTCCACGCGATCGCGATCTTCCTGGCCGTAGCGCCCGAGCGCCCCGTGCCACGGATAACGACCAATCGCCACCAACTCACGCACCGTCATCCCTTCTGCCGCCGGTAACTGCTGCGGCAAATACGCCACCTGGCGCGCAAAATCTTTGCTGCCCCAGTTCTCCACCGCATCACTGTTCAACAGCACCTGGCCTTCACTTGCCGCATGGTGACGCCCCAGCATTTTCAGCAAGGTGGATTTACCCGAGCCGTTGTGGCCAATCAACGCCGTCACTTTACCCGGCGCAAAGGTGAGTGAAAGTGGATGCAGCAACGTGCGTCCAGGTACGCGAAAGCTGACATTATCCAGCGTGAAGGTGGTTTCTTCGTGGTGCGGATGCTGCATGGTGATTCCTGGTTAATTAGCACAAAACCGATCTGATTCTGAAGGGGGCGGCCCTGAGGCCGCCCAAAATCACAACATATTCGCCCTGACGGATCAGAAGCGGAAGGTGGCGGTACCAACGATTTGACGTTCAGCGCCCCAGTAGCAAGCGTAATCACGGTAGCAGCTGGCAACGTATTCACGATCGAACAGGTTGTTGATATTAACACCCACAGAAGAGCCCGGCAGACCGAAACGGCCGAGGTCATATTTCAGCGCTGCGTCGACGGTGGTGTAACCCGCTACGTCGAAGTTTTGGTTGATGTTGTCGCCTGTTGAATACAAACCTTTGCTCTCGCCGATATAGCGCACACCCGCTCCCAGCGTAACGCCGGACAATGCGGTCTCGTGGAAGGTGTAATCGCCCCACAACGTGGCCATATGCTTAGGTACTTGCACCGGCGTTCTGCCTTTCAGCGTTGTATCTTCGGTGTATTCCGCATCGGTGTAGGTGTACGACGCCGTCATATTGATGTTGGCGTTCAGTGCTGCCTTGGCTTCCAATTCAACACCACGAGAACGGATTTCACCGCTCTGCACGCTAAAGTTAACGTTGTTAGGGTCGGTGGTCAGATTCTTCGTTTTTGTCAGCTGATAAATTGCACCAGTAACGACAATTGGACGGTCTTTCGGTACATACTTAATGCCAGCTTCGTATTGCTTAGCACGTGAAGGGTCGAAAGTTTGGCCGCTGGAGGTAGTCCCTGCTGTAGGGATAAAAGACTCGCTGTAGCTGAAATACGGTGCAATACCATTATCAAACACGTAGTTCAAACCGCCACGCCATGTAAATGCCTGGTCGTGATTCTTTTCTTCAACGTTTCCATTGCGATTGAGCGCGGAAGTCATCGCATAATCATAACGGCCTCCTAGCGTGAGCACCCAGCGGTTCCATTCCATCTGATCCTGAGTATATAAACCGGTCTGTTCTTGTTTATTTAGGTATTGGTAAATGAAAGGGGTTCCACCCAAAGTATCATTGCCATACTGAGGATTCACCGCGCTAATAGGCTCAGCACTATCGAAAGCAGCATTAATATCATTACGCGTGCGCTGATAATCCACGCCCATTAGTAAAGTATGGTCGACTGCACCAGTGGCAAACTTTGCTTGTACCTGATTATCCACAGCAAACTGATTGAGTTTTTCATCAGAAACTGCGGAGTTACGGTTGATTTGCAAAGTGTCTTCATCTAAACCAAAGCCATAAATACTGCGGTAATTGGTTCTTAAATCCGCATAACGCAGATTCTGGCGCACCGTCCAGGTATCGTTGAAGCTGTGCTCGAAGTTGTAGCCCACCATCTTGGTGTTGCGCGAAATCTTGTTGCTGTCTTCGCCTTCATCAAAGTTGGTTGGCAGTTTGTAGCTGCTGCCGTCCGGGCGGGTAATGCCGACCACGGTGCCCTGACGCGGCAACCAGCCGTAATAACCGGTTTCCGGCTCGTTCTGGAAATAGGTCAGCAAATCAAAGCGGGTATTGGCATCAGGACGCCAGCTGAACGAAGGCGCGATGGTATAACGCTTCTCTTTGTTCATATCCTGCTGCGCGTCGGCACTGCGAGCCAGCCCCGTCAGGCGATAGCTGTACACGCCGTCATCATCCAGCGATCCGCCGAAATCGAAGCCGGTAGAGAACAGGTTATCGGTGCCCATCTGGAACTGCACTTCACGCAGTGTTTCCTGCGTCGGGCGCTTGCTCACCAGCGACACCACGCCGCCTGGGTTGCTTTTGCCGTACAGCACCGACACCGGGCCACGCAGCAGTTCCGCACGCTCCAGGAAGTAAGGATCAATGGCGAACTCGGAGTAGTTATCCCCCTGCAGCTTCAGGCCATCAAGATATTGGTTAGTGTTGGTTTCGCTAAAGCCACGAATCGACAGCGCATCGATTACGCTTGAGCTGCCGCGGTTACCCGTCAGCACGCCAGCCGTGTAGTTAAACGCACCTTTTACGCTGGTTACAGCGTGCATCGCCATCTCTTCCTGCGTCACCACCGAAACCGACTGTGGGTTTTTCTCAATCGGCGTATCGGTTTTGGTGCCGGTAGCACTGTGCTTGGCGGCAATGGTAGGAGCCGGACCCCATGCGCTTTCCTGCGCGACGGTGTTGCCGCCATTGGCGGTCACCACCACGGTATCTTCTGCCAGCGCCTGTGCGCTCAGCGTACCCAGTGTTAAAGAAATCATTAAAGCGAGCGGACGACGGGAGGTCGCAGCACGTGCAGAACAAGGATTAGAATTTCGCGCATTCATAAAAAAGGATCTCTCGAAAAGGAAACGATGCAGGCGAATGAAAACGAGAATGATTATTAGACGCACGGATTTTAGGCGAAGTTTGGCGAGATCCGCAAGATGTAATGCCTGATGGCGGTGCGTTTGCGACCAGATCGTGCATGTCCATGATCGCGATTAATAAATCACAGGCATGAAAAAGGGCGCCGAAGCGCCCTCTGTTTTCTGCAGCTAACTATTTGCTGCCGAACATATCCTTGATCCAGCCTGCTACGCCATCAGCATCTTTCTGCTCACCCTGCTGCTGCTGAGGTGACTGCTGCTGAGGTTGCGACTCTTGCTGCTGTTGGATCTGCTGCTGTTGCTGGATCTGTTGCTGCTGTTGCTGGCACAGCGCGTTGGGATCCAACGTCCATACCGGCAGTGAACGCCAGGTGCTGCTGCCAGAACCACACACGAAGTTACCGGCAGAGTCGACGTTCATCTGCGTAATATCTTCTGGCGGTGTCAGCACCAGCGGCATTGGCGCCTGGTTGTCGAGATAACGGCGATAAATCTGCATCGCACCGCTTGCACCGTACAGCTTCGACGTCTGGTTGTTGTCGCGGCCAACCCAGGTGATCGCGACCTCTTTGCCATCAATACCCGCAAACCAGCTATCGATCAAATCATTGGTGGTACCGGTTTTACCCGCCAGATGAGCATTCGGATAACGCGCGCCCAGCGCACGGGCGGTGCCGTGATCGGCAACTTGCTGCATGGTGTACAAGGTCATATAAGCAGCCTGCGCCGGCTCAACGCGTTGCGCCTGCGGGAAGCTCTGGTACAACACCGTGCCATCTTCAGCAATCACCGAACGTACCGCCGACAGGTCGGCGCGGTTACCGCCGCTGGCGATCGACTGGAACGCCTGCGCCGCTTCGATCGGTGTCAGGTTAAGTGCTCCCAGTAACATCGCTGGCACCGGATTCAGCTGATCTTTTGGCACGCCCAGCTTCGTCCAGGTATCCACCACCGATGGCAGACCCAATGTCATCCCCAGATTTACGGTAGGCACGTTCATGGAGTTGGTTAAGGCATCCACCAGCATCACTTTGCCGCTGAAACGCTTGTCGTCGTTCATCGGTTTCCAGATGGAACCGTTCGGCTGTTTCAGCGCAATCGGCTCATCCGCCAGCCAGGTGTTCAGACGATAGGTATTCGGCTGGCTCAATGCGGTGAGATAGGTCGCCGGTTTAGCCAGTGAACCGATAGAACGACGCGCCTGCAGCGCACGGTTGTAACCGGCAAACTGCGGATCCGCACCGCCCACCATGGCTCGCACTTCACCACTGAAGCGATCCACCACCACCATCGCGGTTTCAAGGTCCTTCAAGCCACGCTGTTTTTTCAGCGCCGGGATGCCATCTTCAACCGCTTTTTCCGCCGCGTCCTGAGAGATAGGATCGAGCGTGGTGAAGATCTTCACGCCAGACAGATCTTTAATCTTGTCGCCCAGTTTGGCCTGCAACTCGTTACGTACCATCTGCATAAAGGCAGGCTGCGGCGTGATCACGCCCCCTTTCGGCTGCACACCCAGCGGACGCGCCGAGAGCATATCGTACAGCTCCTGATCGATGACGTTCTGCTGTTGCAGCAAACGCAGCACCAGGTTGCGGCGCTCGAGGGCCAGTTTCGGGTTGCGCCACGGGTTATACAGCGAAGCACCTTTCACCATGCCGACCAGCATCGCCTGCTGGTCGAGGCTCAGCTCATCGACGGGACGACCGAAGTAATACAAACTCGCCAGCGGGAAGCCACGGATCTGATCGTTGCCCGCCTGACCGAGGTAAACCTCGTTGAGGTACAACTCAAGGATGCGATCTTTGCTGTAACGCGCATCCATGATCACTGCCATGTAAGCTTCACGCGCTTTGCGCCACAGTGAACGCTCGTTGGTCAGGAACAGGTTTTTCACCAGCTGCTGCGTCAAGGTACTGCCGCCCTGTACCGCTTTACCGGCGGTGATATTGGCAAGGAATGCACGGCCAATCGAATACGGGCTAATACCATCATGCTCATAGAAGTGACGGTCTTCGGTCGCGATCAGCGTACTGACCAGCAGATCCGGGAAGCCCGCACGCGGCACGAACAGCCGCTGCTCACCGTTCGGCGATTGCAGCATGGTGATCAAACGTGGATCAAGGCGGAAGAAGCCAAAATCACGTCCGGTATCGAGGTTTTTAATCTCGCTCAGTTCGTTGTTGCTGAACGTCAGACGGGCGTTGATCTGCCCCTCTTTGCTGTCCGGGAAGTCAAACGGACGACGCAGCAGATCGATGGTGTTGCCTTTGACGCTAAATTCGCCCGGACGGGTAATGCGCGACACTTCGCGATACTGCGTCCCTTCCAGCAGCGCAATCATCTCTTTTTTGTCGTACGACATCCCCGGCTCAAGGCTCACCATGCGGCCGTAAACAGCGGCAGGCAACTGCCACACTTTACCGTCGATGCGGCTGCGGATTTCAGAGTCGAGATAGATGCCCCAGGCCACCATCACGACCACAAAGACCAGGAAAAGCTTAATTAACCAGCCTAACCAACGACGTTTGCCGCGTGGCGGACGTTTTCCTTTCCCTTTACCTTTTGGTGGCACCGGTGTGCTCTCCTCATCGTCTTCGTCAAAATCGTCCTGATCGATATCATCATCAAGCTCCCTGCGGCGACCCCGGCGCGCAGTGCTGCGCGGCGGCTTTGGCGCTTTTCCTTTACGCCCAATAGGTTCGCGATCGTTCCCAGACATGCTTTTATTCTCCAGGCATAGCTACGGCTACGGCCGTTACTCTAACTGCTTTCTCGTGCTGCGCATGGCAGAACCCTCTGAATTCGATCCACAGAGTGTCACGATGAAAATTTCTTGGTGCGCCTTGTCGGTAAGGCGTTTGCCGGATCGTCGGGCCAGGGATGTTTGGGATAGCGCCCTTTCATCTCTTTCTGCACTTCAGGATAGGCTCCGCGCCAGAACGCAGCGAGATCACGGGTGATCTGCAACGGACGCTGCGCCGGTGACAACAACTCCAGCACCAGCGGAATGCGGCCTTCGGCCACCGCGGGATTTTGCGCTTCCCCAAACATCTCCTGCATACGCACTGCCAACGCCGGAGGCTTTTCAGCATCGTAACGAATAGGCAGGCGACTTCCGGTCGGCACAGTGTAATGAGTTGGCAGCACAGTATCCAGCCGCTGACGTTGTGACCATGTCAGCAAATGTAATAATGCGCTGACAAGATTGACGGCCTGCAGGCTCCTGAGATCGCGCACGGAACCCATCTCGGGTAACAGCCAACGCTCCAGTGAGTCGAGCAGGCTCTCATCGTCCAATGGCGGCCACGCCTCTTCCGGCAGCCACTCGGCGGCACAATGCAAACGCAAACGCAGCTGTTCCGCTTCGGGGGGCCAGCCGAGTACCGAGAGCCCTTTTTCGCGGATCCAGCGCAACATCGCCGGGTGTAAAATCTCCGGTTCCGGTCGCGCCTGCGGCTGTGCTTTTAGGACCAGCGCACCCAAGAGTTCCCGTTTCCAGGCGCGCAAAGTCCCTTTCTCCTCATCCCACTCCACATCAATGCGCTGTGACACCAGTTCAGGGCATTGCTGGCGTAACGCACTTATCTCTACCGGCAGCGCCAGTAACATACGGGCTTCGGCGGCACTGGCGCCCTGTAACAGGGTCGGCGCGATTAACCACTCATAGCGGCTCAGGCCATCCTGTTCATCCAGCATGGCGCCAATACCGTTAGCCAGCTGATAGCGTGCGCTTTCGCCTCGCCGCTGCGCCAGCCGATCGGCAAACCCCGCTGCCAGTAAAGAGGGGAACAGATCGGGATTGACGCTGCCGCCGCTGGCATTGAGTCGCTGCTGCCACTGACGGGCGCGGCGTTGCCAGTGAGGCTGAGGCCGGTTGAGTGCATCACGCAGATCTGCGCTACCGCTACGTGGCGGATCTTCCAGAATCGCCACCAGTAAGGCGGCACTGGCGATCGCATCCTTATCCTGTGCCGCGCACAAGATGGCCGTGAGGCGGGGATCGCTGCCCAGCGCCGCCATTTTCCGCCCACGCGCATTCAGCTTCTCGCCTTCCAGCGCCCCCAAACGGGTCAGTAAATCATTTGCCGCGCGTAAGCTGCGCGCGGGTGGCACATCCAGCCAGCTAAGCTGTGACGCCTCCTGGCAACCCCACTGCAATAAATCGATTTGCAGTGAAGAGAGATCGCTGTTGAGGATTTCCGGCTCACTCTGTGCCACCGCGCGCATCGCTTGTTCCTGGGGTAGCAGATGCAAACAGATACCGGGTTCAAGACGACCCGCACGACCTGCTCGCTGCGTCATTGATGCCTGGCTGATACGCTGGGTTTGCAACCGTGTTACGCCACTGCGTACATCAAACTGCGCTGAGCGTTCCAGCGCGCTATCCACTACCAGACGGATGCCTTCAATGGTCAGACTGGTTTCGGCGATATTGGTCGCCAACACCACCTTGCGACGACCGGCGGGCGCAGGCAGAATCGCGCGACGCTGCGCATCCAGAGACAGCGCGCCATATAAAGGAGAGAGATCCACGTCATCGCCGACGCGGGATTCCAGCTCGCGCTTCACGCGTTCAATCTCCGCGACGCCCGGCAGGAACAGCAGCAGCGAACCCGTTTCGTCGCGCAGCAATTGCGCCACTTCTCGTGCTACCGCTTCGTCAAAACGCTGTTGCGGATTGAGCGAGGCATAACGGCGCGTCACCGGGAAGCTACGTCCTTCAGAGACAATTAAAGGCGCATCCGGCAGCAACTGACGCAGCCTCTCGTTATCCAGCGTGGCGGACATCAGCAAGATTTTCAGGTCATCGCGCAGCCCTTGTTGCACATCCAGCAGCAGCGCCAGCGCCAAATCAGCCTGTAGGCTGCGCTCATGAAACTCATCGAGGATCACCAGCGACACACCTTCGAGCATCGGATCGCGCTGCAACATGCGCGTCAGAATGCCTTCGGTCACCACTTCCAGTCGCGTATGGGGGCCGCAGCAGTTTTCACCGCGCATGCGATATCCCACGGTGCCACCGGGCTGTTCCCCCAACTGATCCGCCAGGCGCTGCGCCACATTACGCGCCGCCAGACGACGCGGCTCAAGCATAATGATGCGCCCCGGCAGCACCGACTGCTGTAACAATTGCAGCGGCAGCCAGGTCGATTTTCCCGCGCCGGTGGGTGCCGCCAGTAAAACTTGTGATGACTGAGACAATGCATCGAGCAATGCAGGCAGCACCTCACTTACCGGTAATTCACTCACACTTAACTCCCACTCTGCCTGTGCTAACATGGCGCGCATTGTAGCACTCAACGGTCACGTCACCATGTCGATACAACGCCTGTTTTTTGCCCTCGAACTGCCCGCGCCACTCCAGCAACAGCTGGTACAGTGGCGCGCAGATCACTTTGCAGAAGGGGCAGGAAAACCGGTGGCCGCCGCCAATCTGCATCTGACGCTGGCGTTTCTGGGGGATGTCAGTGCCGAGACCTCGCAGCAGTTACAGCAGTTAGCTTCGCGCATTATCCAGCCCGGTTTCAGCCTGGATTTGGATGATGCGGGACACTGGCCGCGCCCCGGTGTCGTGTGGCTTGGCTGCCAACGTGCGCCACGCGGCTTGTTGCAGTTAGCGAGCCTGCTGCGTGCTCAGGCGGCACGCCATGGCTGCGCCCAGAGTGCACAGCCTTTTCATCCGCATATCACCTTGTTGCGCCACGCCACGCAAAAAGTAGCCTTACCCCCGCGCGGCTTTCACTGGCAGTACGATGTCAGTGACTTTGCGCTGTTCTCATCGACCTTTAGCCAGGGACGCACCCGCTATCGGCGGCTGGCGCGCTGGCCATTGCCCTCTTCGTCAGGAGCCTGAATGCAGTTTGATCCACCGCTAAAACCCGCTCGTCTTATCGCGCGCTATAAGCGTTTTCTTGCCGATGTCGTGACGCCAGAGGGGGAGACACTGACCATTCACTGCGCCAATACCGGCGCGATGACCGGCTGCGCCACGCCGGGTGATACCGTGTGGTATTCCACGTCAGACAGCACCACGCGCAAGTATCCGCATAGCTGGGAATTGACCGAGACACAACAAGGCCACTGGATCTGCGTGAACACCCTCAGAGCCAATCAACTGGTACGTGAAGCCTTAACCCTTGACGCCATTCCAGAATTGTCCGCTTACAGCCACTGCCAACCTGAAGTGAAATACGGTACGGAAAAAAGCCGAATTGACTTTCTGCTGCAAGCGGAGGGCAGATCAAACTGCTATATTGAAGTCAAGTCCGTCACCCTTTTACAGCAGGGTAAAGGCTTTTTTCCGGATGCGGTGACGGCTCGAGGACAGAAGCATCTGCGCGAACTCAGTGCTATCGCGGCAGAGGGTCATCGAGCTGTTTTGTTGTTCGCCGTTCTGCATACGGGGATTGAGGACGTCTCCCCGGCGCGCCATATCGACGCACACTACGCAGAACTACTGGGACAGGCTCAACGCTGTGGAGTGGAAGTGTTGGCGTATCAGGCTCAGATTTCACCTGCTCAAATGTTACTCACTCAGCCCGTCGCCGTGACGATTAACGCAGAGTTGTAATATTTATAGCAATTTGCTGTGATAGGAATGTTCTGGGCGGTGCGCTAAATACGCTGTTCCTCACAGGCTTGTCAAGGTGCGAATATGAATAATTGCCAACCTTGACTGCTTCTGCTATTTATAGCGGCCTGTTTTTTCCCTGATGGGAATCGATATACCCCTTAATAATTCGCGTTGCAGGCAGTCGGTGGTCAATTTAGCCAATGCACATGCAACCTGAAGTATGACGGGAAGGGCGTGTTATCCAGGAGAAACAACATGCAAGAAGGGCAAAACCGTAAAACATCGTCCCTGAGTATCCTCGCCATCGCTGGTGTGGAGCCGTATCAGGTGAAACCGGGCGAAGAGTATATGAACGACGCCCAACTGAGCCATTTCCGCAAGATTCTGGAAGCCTGGCGCAACCAACTTCGGGATGAAGTAGACCGCACTGTGTCGCATATGCAGGACGAAGCTGCGAACTTCCCGGATCCGGTAGACCGTGCCGCACAGGAAGAAGAGTTCAGCCTGGAATTACGTAACCGCGATCGTGAGCGTAAACTGATCAAAAAGATCGAAAAAACGCTGAAGAAAGTGGATGACGACGATTTCGGCTACTGTGATTCTTGTGGTGTAGAAATTGGTATTCGTCGCCTTGAAGCGCGTCCGACCGCCGATCTCTGCATCGACTGCAAAACGCTGGCTGAAATCCGCGAGAAGCAGATGGCAGGCTAATGGCCGTGAGCAGACTGTCGCCGCACTGCCGGGAAAACCACTGTTTTCCCGACGTGCGGTGCACCTCAAAATGAACTCTTCAACCTCTTCCTGCGTCGGGCGTTTCGCTCCCTCTCCTTCTGGTGATCTGCATTTTGGTTCGCTGATAGCCGCCTTAGGCAGCTACCTGAGCGCGCGTGCGCAACAAGGCCGCTGGCTGGTGCGTATTGAAGATATCGATCCGCCGCGAGAAGTGGCTGGCGCAGCCACACGCATCCTGAAACAGCTGGAGCATTATGGCCTGCAGTGGGATGGCGACGTGTTGTGGCAGTCGCAGCGTCATGATGCCTACCGGGAAGCACTGAGCTGGCTGCAACAGCACCGTCAAAGCTACTTTTGTACCTGCACGCGCAGCCGTATTCAGCAGCTTGGGGGGTTCTACGACGGTCACTGTCGGGAATTACATCTCCCTGCAGAGAACGCCGCGCTGCGCCTGCGTCAGCATGCACCGGTTTATGGCTTTGACGATCGCCTGCGCGGTCATTTAGCGGCCGAGCGCTCGCTGGCAGAAGAAGATTTTATTATCCATCGCCGGGATGGTTTGTTTGCTTACAACCTGGCGGTGGTAGTAGATGACCATTTTCAGGGTGTGACGGAAATCGTACGCGGGGCAGATTTGATTGAACCCACGGTGCGTCAAATCGCGCTCTACCAGCAGTACGGCTGGCCGGTGCCTGCGTATCTGCACCTGCCGCTGGCCATCAATGACGATGGCAATAAGCTCTCTAAACAGAATCATGCGCCCGCTCTACCTGATGGGGATGCGCGCCCATTGCTGATATGCGCGTTGCACTTGCTGGGGCAATCGGTTTTGAAGAGTTGGCAAGATGCCACAGTGGAGCAACTGCTCGATAACGCGGTGGCACAGTGGAGTATCCAACTGATCCCACAACAGAACGCGCGAATCACGGATGAGGCGACATCGCCATTCCTAAATGGTTCGCAACAGGCTATGATTAGCCGCTGATTTATTAACACCCTTTTATCACTGTCGAGGTGTCCCATTTTTACCCGAGTCGCAAATTTTTGCCGGAGAGTCCTCAAGCGTGACGAGGAGGCGCCTGAAGAGGTGGAAACTGAAAGTCTGATGACCGTCATTCCCCGTGAAAGCCATAACATCTCACGCAAAGATATCAGCGAAAACGCCCTTAAAGTGCTGTATCGCCTGAATAAAGCCGGTTTCGAAGCTTACCTGGTAGGCGGCGGCGTGCGCGATTTGCTGCTGGGTAAGAAGCCAAAAGACTTTGATATCACCACCAACGCCACGCCTGAGCAGATGCGCAAATTGTTCCGCAACTGCCGTCTCGTCGGTCGTCGTTTCCGTCTGGCACATGTGATGTTCGGTCCTGAAGTGATCGAAGTCGCGACTTTCCGTGGTCATCACCAGGAAGAAGCTGAAGACGATCGCAACAACTCCCAGCGCGGCCAGAACGGCATGCTGCTGCGTGATAACATTTTTGGCAGCATCGAAGATGATGCCCAGCGCCGCGATCTCACCATCAACAGCCTGTATTACAGCGTGGCGGATTTCTCCGTACGTGATTACGTCGGCGGTTTGCAGGATCTGGAAGACGGCGTGATCCGTTTGATTGGCGATCCGGAAACCCGTTATCGCGAAGATCCGGTACGTATGCTGCGCGTGGTGCGTTTTGCCGCCAAGCTGGAGATGCGCATTGCCGCGGAAACTGCCGAGCCGATTCCGCGCCTGGCCACGCTGCTGAATGACATTCCGCCTGCGCGTCTGTTTGAAGAATCCCTTAAATTGCTGCAAGCCGGTTACGGATTCCGTACCTATCAGATGATGCGTGAGTACCATCTGTTCCAGCCGCTTTTCCCTACCCTGACGCGTGGCTTCACCGCCGAAAGCGACAGTCTGATGGAGAAAATGCTGGCTCAGGTGCTGAAGAACACCGACAACCGCATTCAGAACGATATGCGTGTCAATCCGGCCTTCCTGTTTGCCGCGATGTTCTGGTATCCGCAGCTGGAATCGGCCCAACGCATTGCGCAGGAAAGCGGACTGACCTATTACGACGCCTTTGCGCTGTCGATGAACGAAACGCTGGATGAAGCCTGCCGTGCGCTGGCGATTCCTAAGCGTATCACCACCCTGATTCGCGATATCTGGCAGCTGCAGTTGCGCATGTCACGTCGTCATGGCAAACGCGCATGGAAGCTGATGGAGCATCCTAAATTCCGTGCCGCTTATGATCTGCTGGCGCTGCGAGCCGATGTGGAAAACAACCGCGAACTGCAAAGCCTGACCCATTGGTGGGGCGAGTTCCAGGCTGCGGCGCCGGTCGAGCAGAAAACCATGATGAACACGCTGGGCGATGATCCGGTGGCACCGCGTCGCAAACCGCGTCGTCCGCGCCGTCGTCCAACCGGCCCGCGCCGCGATACCAATAGCGCATCATGATTCGTGTTTACCTCGCCTTAGGCAGTAATCTGGCCGACCCGCTGCATCAGGTTGATGCAGCGCTGGCCGCGATTGATGCGATACCGCACACCTCGCGCGTCGCCACCTCTTCGTTGTATCGCACGCCACCGTACGGCCCGCCAGACCAGCCCGATTACCTGAATGCGGTGGTCGCGCTGGACACCACGCTGGAAGCTGAATCGCTGCTCGATCATACGCAACGTATCGAGCTGGAGCATGGGCGTGTGCGCAAAGCGGAGCGCTGGGGACCGCGCACCCTCGATATCGACATCATGCTGTTTGGTCAGCAGACGATTCACACCCCACGTCTCACCGTGCCACACTACGACATGCACAACCGTGCGTTTATGCTGGTACCGCTGCTGGAAATCGCGCCTGGCCTGCGCTTGCCCAACGGTCAGCCACTGACCGGCATCCTCGCCACACTGGATCGCAGCACCATCCGCTTGTGGTCTGAGTAGGCGGCAATAATCGCACTACGGTCGTATCGCCTTTTCAATCAATCCAGTACACTGCGCGCATCAGAAAACTCTGGAGTGTGCGATGAAACCGACAACCATCTCCCATTTACGCCAGCTCAAAGCCAGTGGCCGCAAATTTGCCACCCTGACGGCCTACGACTTTAGCTTTGCCCGCCTGTTTGCCGATGAAGGCATTCAGGTGATGCTGATTGGCGACTCCCTTGGCATGACCGTGCAAGGCCATGAATCCACATTACCTGTCACCGTGGCGGATATCGCTTATCACACCGCGGCCGTGCGCCGAGGCGCGCCGAATGCGTTGGTGATGGCCGACCTGCCGTTCATGAGTTACGCCACACCGCAGCAAACCTTCGATAACGCCGCTCAACTGATGCGTGCCGGTGCCAACATGGTGAAGCTGGAAGGCGGTGAATGGCTGGCAGAGACCGTGCGTATGCTTACCGAGCGCGCCGTGCCGGTCTGTGGTCATCTAGGCCTGACGCCACAGTCAGTGAACATCTTTGGTGGCTACAAGGTGCAGGGCCGTGATGAAGCGGGCGCGGAGCGTTTGCTGGCCGATGCACTGGCGCTGGAAGCCGCCGGAGCACAATTGATGGTGCTGGAGTGTGTGCCGGTGGCGCTGGCAGAGCGTATCACCAAAGCGTTGAGCATTCCGGTCATCGGTATTGGTGCGGGTAACGTCACCGATGGACAGATTCTGGTGATGCACGATGCCTTTGGCATTACCGGCGGCCATATTCCTAAATTTGCCAAAAATTTCCTCGCGGAAACCGGCGACATTCGCGCGGCAATTCGCCAGTATATTGCCGACGTTGAGGCGGGCATCTACCCAGCCGCCGAACACAGTTTCCAGTAAATCAGGAGATTTGCAGTGCTGATTATTGAATCGCTGCCGATGCTGCGACGAGAAATTCGTCGCTGGCGGCAGGAAGGCAAACGTATCGCGCTGGTGCCCACCATGGGCAACCTGCATGACGGCCACCTGACGTTGGTGGATGAAGCGCGCGAGCGGGCCGATATCGTGGTGGTTTCGATTTTCGTCAACCCGATGCAGTTTGAACGCGCCGATGACCTGGCGCGTTATCCCCGCACCTTGCAGGACGATTGCGAGAAGCTCAATCGTCACAGCGTCGATTTGGTGTTTGCCCCTGCGCCAGCGGATGTGTATCCCAAAGGGCTGGATAGCCAGACCTTCGTTGAAGTTCCGGGGTTATCATCACTGCTGGAAGGTGCCAGTCGTCCCGGTCACTTCCGCGGTGTGTCCACTATTGTGAGCAAACTGTTTAATCTGGTGCAGCCCGATATTGCCTGTTTTGGTGAGAAAGATTTCCAGCAGTTAGCCATTATCCGCAAGATGGTGGCCGACATGGGCTTCGATATCGAGATTGTCGGCGTGCCAACCGTACGCGCGCAAGATGGTTTGGCGTTGAGCTCACGTAACGGTTATCTCACCAGCGAAGAGCGCGCGATCGCTGCGGGTCTGAGCCAGGTGATGAACAGCATGGCCGAGCGTCTGAACAACGGCGAACGCCATGTTGAAGAGATTATCGAAACGGCCGAGGCCGCATTGCGTGAGAAAGGCTTCCGCCCTGATGGACTGGCCATTTGCGATGCCGACAATTTGCAGCCGCTGACGGTGGATAGCCAGCGCGCCGTGATTCTGATGGCCGCCTGGTTGGGGAATGCGCGCCTGATCGATAATCAGCAAGTGGATCTGACGGAGTGACCTCCGTCGTTTAATCGCAGCTTAATAAGGTTATCCCGTTATGATTCGTACCGTACTTCAGGGCAAACTGCACCGCGTGAAAGTTACGCAGGCAGATTTGCACTACGAAGGTTCCTGCGCCATCGACCAGGATTTTCTTGATGCATCCGGCATTCTGCAATACGAAGCCATCGACATTTATAACGTCACCAACGGTCAGCGTTTCTCCACCTACGCGATTGCCGCTGAGCGTGGCTCGAAGATCATCTCCGTCAATGGTGCCGCCGCCCGTTGTGCCTGTGAAGGTGACATCATGATCATCTGCTCTTATGTGCAGGTGGAAGATGAAGTCGCCCGTAGCTGGCAGCCCAAAGTCGCTTATTTCGAAGGCGACAACGAGATGAAACGCATCGCTAAAGCGTTGCCGGTTCAGGTGGCTTGATACAACGGGGGCGGCCATTCGGCCGCCCCCGTAAAACTTAAGTCCGCAATCCGCGACCGCGCTGAATCAACGCATACACCAGTACGTAAAACACCACGATAAAGGCAATCAGCACTGACAGGGTAAACACCAGCGGCACATCATTGATGCCGAGGAAACCGTAGCGGAATCCACTGATCATATATACCACCGGGTTCAGTTTCGACACCGCCTGCCAGAACGGCGGCAGCAGCGTCAGCGAATAGAACACCCCCCCCAAATAGGTTAACGGTGTCAGCACGAAGGTGGGGATCAAGCTGATATCGTCAAAGGTACGCGCAAACACCGCATTCAGCAGGCCAGCCAGCGAGAACAGAATCGCAGTCAGCAGCAGCGTCAGGGCCACCATTGACCACGAGTGCACGTGGAACGGCACAAAGAACAGCGAAATCGCCGTCACCAGAATACCAACGCACACGCCACGCGCCACGCCGCCGCCAACATAACCGGCGATGATAATGTGCGTGGGCACCGGCGCCACCAGCAGCTCTTCAATATTGCGCTGGAATTTAGCACTGAAGAATGAAGAGGCCACGTTGGCGTAAGCGTTGGTAATCACCGCCATCATGATCAGACCCGGCACGATGAACTGCATATAGCTGAAGCCATGCATATCGCCGATGCGTGAACCAATCAGGTTACCGAAGATGATGAAATAGAGCGTCATGGTGATCACCGGTGGCACCAGCGTCTGAATCCAGATGCGGGCAAAACGGTTGATCTCCTTGGCCCAGATGCTCTTGAGCGCCACCCAGTATAAATGTGTCATGCTTTCACTCCTTTACCCTGGGTCAGGCTGACGAACAGCTCTTCAAGGCGGTTCGCTTTGTTACGCATACTCAGCACCTGCACGCCCTGCGCACTCAGCTGGCTGAACACGCTGTTGAGCCCCTGCTCACGCATCACTTCCACTTCCAGCGTAGAGGTATCCACCAGGCGATACTGGAAGCCTTCCAGCTGCGGCAGCGGACTACGCGGCGCCAGATCGAGGATGAAGGTTTCCGATTGCAGCTTTGACAGCAGGCCTTTCATCGAGGTGTTTTCCACCAGCTCACCGCTCTGAATAATGCCGATATTGCGGCACAGCATTTCTGCTTCTTCCAGGTAGTGCGTGGTGAGAATAATGGTGGTGCCTTTGATGTTGAGATCTTTCAGGAAGGTCCACATTGAACGACGCAGTTCGATATCGACACCTGCGGTCGGTTCATCCAGAATCAGCAGTTTTGGCTCGTGCATCAGCGCACGTGCGATCATCAAACGGCGTTTCATCCCGCCCGACAGCATGCGTGCACGCTCGTTGCGTTTGCCCCACAGATCGAGTTGGTTAAGGTATTTTTCCGCGCGCTTGTTAGCTTCAGAACGCTCCACGCCGTAGTAACCCGCCTGATTGACCACAATCTGCATCACGGTTTCAAACGGGTTAAAGTTGAACTCCTGCGGAACCAGACCCAGCTGGCGTTTCGCATTGACCACGTCTTTTTCCAGGTCATAGCCAAACACCCGCACGCTGCCGCCGGATTTATTCACCAGCGAACTGATGATGCCGATAGTGGTCGATTTACCCGCGCCGTTTGGCCCGAGCAGTGCGTAAAAATCGCCTGCCTCAACGTTGAGATCAAGCTTCTTCAGCGCCTGAACGCCGCCGGGATAGGTTTTGGTGAGCCCGGAAAGTTCCAGTGCATAAGTCATTGCGAATCCATACCCTGTTGTAGTGACATCAAAGCCCTATGAAATGATAGTGCGCTCACGCCGAGCATGCGGGGTTATTCAGAGATAACGAGTGAAAAATCAAAGATGAAGCGCTGAGCGATAACCCGCGACACTTTACCACTCTGCATGCGGTAGGGGAACGCAAGCGCAGCCCGTCAGTCATTGACTCGCGGGCTGCGCATCTTATCGCAGGCTGGCGGGATTAGCCTTGGAAGATTGTGCGGTTATTCACCGGTCGGGATAACTTTGCCAATATACGGCAGATGACGATAGCGCTGCGCGTAGTCGATACCAAAGCCGACCACGAACTCGTCAGGAATGGTGAAACCAACGTATTCCACGGTCACTTCCACTTCGCGACGCTCTGGTTTATCCAGCAGCGTGCAGATGGCCAGTGACTTTGGCTCGCGCAGGCGCAGGATCTCGCGCACTTTGCTCAGCGTGTTGCCAGAATCGATGATGTCTTCCACGATCAGCACGTCTTTGCCGCGAATGTCCTCATCCAGATCTTTCAGGATTTTCACGTCGCGAGTCGATGACATGCCACTGCCGTAGCTGGAGGCGGTCATAAAGTCGACTTCATGCGGGACATCGATGGCACGGCAGAGATCGGCCATAAACATAAAGGAGCCACGCAGCAGACCCACCAACACCATTTCGCTGCCGCTGCTACGGTAGTGTTCGCTAATCTGCTTGCCCAGTTCGGCAATACGGGTTGCAATCTCCTGCTCAGAGATCATCACGTCGACGGTGTGTTTCATTGCATTCGCCTGGTTAAGGTTTTCAGAAAGCCACGAAGTCTATCATAGTCGAACCAACCTCTAACGCCGCGCACAGAACGCAAACGATACCGTGGCAAAATTTATTGCGCTGGCCTTAACTACAGAAAACCCACCCGCACTCTCACCGGTATTCTCTGGAGATCCTATGGCCGCTTCATCCAGTAAAAAAACACAGATTGGCACCCACGATCTGCATCCGGAAACGCAGATGCTTAATTACGGTTACGATCCGCGGCTATCGGAGGGCGCAGTCAAACCTCCTGTATTCCTGACTTCGACCTTTGTGTTCAACAGCGCCGAAGAGGGACGGGACTTTTTTGATTTCGTTGCCGGACGTAAGCAGCCGCCGGAGGGCAAGAGCGGTGGGCTGGTATACTCACGCTTTAACCATCCCAATAGCGAGATTGTGGAAGATCGGTTGGCCATCTATGAACAGGCAGAAAGTGCCGCGCTGTTCTCCTCCGGAATGTCGGCCATTGCCACCACGCTGCTGACGTTTGCGCGGCCAGGTGAAGTGATTTTGCATTCGCAGCCGCTGTACGGCGGCACTGAAACGTTGCTAAGCAAAACGCTGCACGATTTAGAGATTAAAGCCGTCGGCTTCAGCGATGGCACCGATGAAGACAAAGTGTATGAAGCAGCCAAACTGGCGTGGCAGCGCGGTCGTGTGGCGCTGATTCTGATTGAGACGCCGGCCAACCCGACCAACAGCCTGGTGGATATTCAGCTGATGAAGCAGGTAGCAGATGTCATCACCCAGCAGCAAGGTTCGCGCCCGATTCTCGCCTGCGATAACACCTTGCTCGGCCCGCTGTTTCAACGTCCTTTGCAGCACGGTGCAGACTTGTCGCTCTACTCGCTCACCAAATATGTCGGCGGCCATTCGGATCTGATTGCCGGTGCGGTGCTGGGCAGCAAAGCGCTGGTGAGCAAGGTGCGATCGCTGCGCAGTGCCATCGGCACCCAACTTGATCCGCACTCCAGCTGGATGATTGGACGATCGCTGGAAACGCTGTCGTTGAGGATGGAGAAAGCCGCCAGCAATGCAGAAAAAGTCGCCGCGTTTTTGCGTGATAATCCGCAGGTAGAAAAATTGCACTGGCTGCCCTATCTCGATGCGGACACCTCTGCGGGTGAAACCTTCCAGCGACAATGCAGCGGCGCAGGTTCCACCTTCTCGTTCGATATCAAAGGCGGCCAGCCGGCAGCATTTCGTTTTCTCAATGCCCTTGCGTTGTTTAAATTGGCCGTGAGCCTGGGCGGTACCGAATCACTCGCCAGCCATCCGGGCAGCACCACCCATTCCGGCGTGCCGCAGGAAGTACGCCAGCGTATTGGCATTACCGATGCCACGGTACGTTTGTCGATTGGTATCGAACATGCTGATGATTTGATTGAGGATATCCAGCTGGCGCTGGAAGCGGCTCAGGCCTAATCACTTGCCTGGCACGCTCAGTGCGTGAAGGGCGGCGTTGACCAGGCATCGAGCAGCTGGATAAGGCTGCCCGATGTCCAACCTCGTGTGCTGCCGTAAACCAGGCCACTTGTGCCCTGCCCCTGTAACAGGAAATCAGGCCATTGGCGCCCTGATACTGCTGAGCAGTCAATGTCCCGTTTATGCCCTGGTATTGCTAAACAACCCGCAGCGAAGACGTTTAGGCTTCGCTGCGGTGTGGCAGTCACTTAGCCGACGGTGAAGCCCAGCATCATGCCCGTATCTTCATGCTCCAGCAGATGGCAATGCGCCATGTAGGCGTTATCGGCATTGGCAACGTAGTTAAAGCGCACCAGCACCTCACTGCGCCAGCCGTTGACGCTGACCATGTCTTTCCAGCCTGCACGATGCGGCGCTGGCGGCTTGCCGTTTTCTGACAGGATGCGGAACTGGGTGCCATGAATGTGGAACGGATGCAGCATGGCATCGCCCTCACCGGAAATGGTCCATTTTTCCACTTTTCCGAGTTCGGCGTTAAACATCGGCTTGGTCATGTTAAACGCCTGACCGTTGATTTTATTGCCGTTGTGGAAATCGTAAGCCACTGTTTTTGCGTGATCCATCGGCATACTGCCATGGTCCATCTTCATGGCACCGCCGCTCATGTCCATGTTGCCATGATCCATCCGCATCGCCCCCCCCTTCGAGTCCATGTTGCCGTGATCCATTTTCATCCCGGCCATGGCTTGATGACCGTAACGATCCATCAGCGCCTGCATGCCTTGTTGATCCAGTTGCGGATCCATCATCAGTTGTAGCCAGCGGCTTTGCACGCCTTCCACTGATGGCAGCGGCGGCAGATCCACCAGCTTATCCGGCATAGAACCACTTGCCATCACGCGCAGTGGCAGAATTTGCACCAGCGGCAAGGGTTGATCAAAGGGTGCCAGCGTCATGCCCATCTGCGTCACCGGCAGCGTCACCATGTCGAAGGTTTTGCCGTCTGAAGTATCAATCATCACTTCGAACCGCTCGCCAGGCAGCAGCGGCAGGCTATCCACTTTTACCGGCTCGGCCAGCAAACCGCCATCGCTGGCAATCACGTACATTGGGCGCTTATCACTGGTGGCGATATCCAGCGAACGGGCATTGCAGCCGTTTAACAGACGCAAGCGCAGCCAGCCGCGTGGCACCGCTTGCTGCGGATACTGCACGCCGTTGGTTAACATCATGTCACCAAACCAGCCCACCGCCGCGCGCATGATGTCGAGTTGGTAATCGATTTTTGCGCCGTCTTTGGTCAGCTGTTTATCCTGGAAAATCAGCGGCACGTCATCTTCGCCCCACTGCATCGGCAGACGCAATTTGCCGGAATCTTCATCCTCTAACAGCACCAGTCCCGCCAGCCCCTGCGCCACCTGATAGCCGGTTTTGCCATGCTGATGCGGATGGAACCAACAGGTGGCAGCCGGTTGATCGGGCGTAAAGGTCACCTGACGTGAGGCACCGGGCGCAATCAGTGCTTGCGGTCCACCATCAACATCGCCAGGAATTTCCAGACCGTGCCAGTGCAATGTCGTTGCTTCCGCCAGCCGATTATGAATATTCACCGTAACGGCTTTCTCGCGCGGCAACCGCAGCGCCGGGCCGAGCAGACTGCCGTTATAGCCCCACGTCGGGACGGATTTGCCGTTCCATTGGCTGGTGCCACTCATTGCGGTGAGCGTGTACGCTCCGCGTGCATCGGGCTGCAAAATAGAGGGGATCGGTAACAGCGGGCGCATCGCCGCCATTAACGAACGGCTCCACAAAGGCAGCGCACCTGCCGCGCTGAGTGCGGCGGTCAACTTTAGAAAATGACGACGTTGCATATTCTTATCCTTGTCGTGAATAAGGGCACAGCGTAAACCTTTACCCTGCGGGAGGGTCAAGCCCCTTAACAGAATGCGCCGATAAAAACCGTGGGAATGCCCCATTTGGGCAAATTTAGCGGAATCCCTGCAATAACTGTGCTAACGTCAATAAATTGTCCCTTGTTGAGAATGATTATGACGAAAAGCATCAAGATCCTGCTGCTGGCGGGACTCCTTGGCTTCTCCTCCACCAGTTTTGCCCTGAGCGAATCCGAAGCAGAAGATCTGGCCGATCTGACCGCGGTGTTTGTTTACCTGAAGAACGATTGTGGCTATCAGGATCTGCCCGATGCGCAAATTCGCAAAGCGCTGGTGTTTTTTGCCCAGCAGAACCGCTGGGATCTGAGCAATTACAGCAACTACAACATGAAGTCGCTCGGCGAAGAGAGTTACAAAGATTTGAGCGGTATCGCCATTACCAATGACAAGAAGTGTAAGTCGCTGGCGCGTGACTCGCTGAGTCTGCTCGCTTACGTCAAATAGCCCGCCATCCCGCTCTGCTGCTGAAGATTTGACCGTGCAACCACGGTCATATTTCGCTATGCTTTTTCCCCTAATTTCATGGCGATGACATTCGAGGAGAGCCCCATCATGGCCCAGAATGAAATGTGGTATGAGACGCTTCATGCCGGATTTGGACAGTATTTCACGGTAGATAAACTGCTATATCGCGACAAAACGGCGCATCAGGATCTGGTGATCTTTGAAAATGCCGCTTTTGGTCGTGTCATGGCGCTGGACGGTGTGGTGCAAACCACCGAGCGCGATGAGTTCATCTACCACGAAATGATGACCCACGTGCCAATCCTGGCGCACGGCAAGGCGAAACGCGTGCTGATCATTGGCGGTGGCGATGGCGCCATGCTGCGCGAGGTCTCACGTCACCAAACGATTGAACAGATCACCATGGTTGAGATCGATGCCGGCGTGGTGAGTTTTTGCAAGACGTATCTGCCCAATCACAGCGCCGGTGCCTACGACGATCCACGGCTGAATCTGGTGATTGATGATGGTGTGAATTTCGTCACCCAGACGCAAGAGAAGTTCGACGTCATTATTTCCGATTGCACCGATCCCATCGGTCCCGGTGAAAGTCTGTTTACCTCTGAATTCTATGCCGGCTGTAAACAGGCGCTAAATCCCGGCGGAATCTTTGTGGCACAGAACGGCGTCTGTTTCCTGCAGCAGGACGAAGCGATCAACAGCCATCGTAAACTTGGCCATTACTTCTCCGACGTCAGCTTTTATCAGGCGGCGATCCCCACCTATTACGGCGGCATTATGACGTTTGCCTGGGCAAGCGACAACGAGACGCTACGCCAGTGGGATGCAGACACCCTGCAATCACGCTTTGACGACGCGGGCCTGCGCTGCCGCTACTACAATCCCGCGATTCATGTCGGTAGCTTTGCCTTACCGCAATATCTGCTGAATGCCTTGTCGTGTGAGGAGTGACGAAATTGCAAAAGCTGAAACTACACGGCTTCAATAATCTGACGAAGAGCCTGAGTTTTTGTATTTACGATATTTGCTACGCCAACAGCGAAGCGGAGCGTGATGGCTACATCGCCTATATTGATGAGCAGTATAATGCGAATCGCCTCACCGAAATCCTGACTGAGACCTGCTCAATCATTGGTGCCAACGTGCTGAACATCGCGCGACAGGATTATGAACCGCAGGGTGCCAGCGTTACCATTCTGGTCAGCGAAGAGCCGATCAATCCGCAGGATATCGACAAATCTGAGCATCCGGGTCCTCTGCCCAATTCGGTGGTGGCACATCTGGATAAGAGCCATATTTGCGTGCACACCTATCCAGAAAGCCATCCTGAGGGGGGATTGTGCACCTTCCGCGCTGATATCGAAGTCTCCACCTGTGGGGTGATTTCGCCGCTTAAGGCGCTGAATTACCTGATTCACCAACTGGAATCGGACATCGTTACCATTGATTATCGCGTGCGTGGTTTTACCCGTGATGTGAATGGCTTAAAGCACTTTATCGATCACGAGATCAATTCGATTCAGAACTTTATGTCCGAGGATATGAAGTCGATGTACGACATGGTGGATGTGAACGTCTATCAGGAAAATATCTTTCACACCAAGATGTTACTGAAGGAATTTGACCTGAAATACTACCTGTTCAATACCAGGCCTGAAGAACTCAAACCGCAGGAGCACAAGCGCATCACCAATCTGCTGTGGAAAGAGATGCGTGAAATCTACTACGGCCGCAATATTCCGGCGACGGGATTGAAGCTATCGTAGTGGTCTGCGATTAACGGGTGCGCATCAATGGGCACCCTACGCAAGCAAGTGTCGGTGCAGGGCTAGCATTGGGTTAACCCTGTTGCTGAAGGGTCGCCTTTGATGGCGACCATGTTACATCAGGCTGTCAGCTGCAAACCAATGCCACGCTCACGCAACGCGCGACAAACTGCGTCGTCGAGACGCGCATCCGTCACCACATCGGTCAAACTATCAATCGGCGCGGCGCAGTACAGCGACCAGGAACCGTATTTACTGCTGTCCGCCAGCAAGATGCGGCGACGTGCATTCGCCAGCAGATCCATCTTCAGACCGGCTTTATCTTCCGTCGGCGTCGTGATCCCGCGTTCAATACTCCACGAGTTACAGCTAACGAACGCGATATCCGGATTGATGCTGCGCAGCAGGCGTCGGCCATGCTCCCCAATACAAGACTGACTGGAGTCATCAATACGACCAC
Organism: Candidatus Pantoea communis; assembly: GCF_011752685.1. Taxonomy (NCBI): domain Bacteria; kingdom Pseudomonadati; phylum Pseudomonadota; class Gammaproteobacteria; order Enterobacterales; family Erwiniaceae; genus Pantoea; species Candidatus Pantoea communis. The sequence goes on along the minus strand of NZ_VWXC01000010.1, from coordinate 155,087 downwards.
CAATAATGGTGGTTTCAATCTGCTTGAATTCAGACAGGAACAGCGCGATATGCAGGTCGGCGGTGATCACTCGCAGTTGCAGATGCGTGAGCTGGCGCGCCAGTTCCAGCATGGTGGTACCGGCATCCAGCACCACGGAGTCGCCCGACTGCACATAACTGGCGGCAAACTGCGCGATGGCCTGCTTCTCGGCCAGATTACGCTGCATTTTTTCCAGCGTGGTCGGCTGCGCAGGAATAAAACGATTGAGCGTCACTCCGCCATGGCTGCGGCTAATGACGCCTTCCTTGTCGAGCTTGATCAGATCGCGGCGGATCGTCGCCGGTGAAGCCGAGATCGCACTCACCAGCTGTTCTACAGTGACCAGATTATGACTTTTCAGGTAGTCCATAATCTGGTCGAGACGGCTTTGTCCCTTCATATTTCCCTATGCTAGCTGCATCGCGAGTTTAATGGAGATCGCCATGCTCGCAGAGTTCGCTTTACCTGTCCAGGCGATATCAAACGCCGTGCCGTGGTCCGCGGAAGTACGGATAAACGGCAGGCCAGCGGTGATATTGACGCCATCATAAAAACCTAACAATTTCAGAGGGATGTGCCCCTGATCGTGATACATCGCCACCACCATATCGTACTGACCTTGCTGGCACTGCAGGAACACGGTATCCGGCGGGCAAGGGCCATAAACATCAATGCCCTGCTCTTTCATCACTTTGATTGCCGGTGCTACGGTGGTGATCTCTTCGTCACCAAACAGGCCATTTTCGCCCGCATGCGGATTCACCCCAGCTACGGCAATGCGCGGCTTGTCGAAACCGACGCGGCGCAGGAAGGTATCCGCCATGCCGATCACCGTCTGGATACGGTCCCCATTCAGGGTGTCGAGGAACTTACGCAGCGCGATATGCGTCGTGACGTGGATCACCTTCAGATGATCGGTGTACAGCACCATGGCGTAGTTTTTGGTGTTAGTCAGTTGCGCCAGCAGTTCGGTGTGTCCCGGATAAATGTGCCCTGCTGAGTGCAGTGCTTCTTTATTGAGTGGAGCTGTCGCGATTGCGTGCACTTCCCCGGCCAGTGCCAGTTCGGTGGCGCGTTTCACACAGCGCCAGGCCAAATCACCGGCTTCTTTCTGCACCACACCCGGTTTTAATGCCTCTGGATTGGCCAGCGGTTCATCGATCACGTTGATGATGCCCGGTGCGAAATGCGCGTCTTTGACGTTATCCAGTACGCGTAATTCTGCCTGCGGCGTAATGTTCAATCCCATCACCCGACGCAGCGTGCTGGCACAGCCGACCACCACTGCCGGGATCCCCGCCAGGTCGCCTTCCGCTAACGCTTTAATGATGATCTCCGGGCTAATGCCCGCCGGATCGCCCATGGTCACCGCAATAATTTTATTCACTCGACTTCTCCTCAATGAAACGGATGGCTTCTATCAGGGTGTTTTCGTCACCAAAGCCACCCGCTTTGGTCATCACCGGCAGGTGTAATTCGCTATTTAGCAGAACCCCGTGCGGCACACAGCCCGCCACCAGGCCCTGAATCTGAAAACCACTGGCGCCGAGCGCTTGTGCGACGGCAATTGCCACGTCGCCGCCCGAAAGATACAACCCGGCAGGCAAGGCCTGGCGGCAAACGTTTTGGGTCAATTGGGCGAGGAAGTGGCAGATGCGTTCTCCCAGCTCCTGGCGTGACACCTGATGTTGCTGACACAGCTGTTCAATCTCATGGCGTTGCTCTGCATGCTGTGTGGTGCGCACTACGCAGTGTGCGCCGTCGCGTAAAGCCTGTTGCATCGCTTGCTGCCACTCGACAGCCTGCGGCCACGCGGGCTGAGCAAACAACTGACGAATATCAATATCGATAATGCGAATGTCACGTTGGGCCGCGAGGCGGGCGATTTGCTGCTGCGCGATGGCACTCATCGAACCCACCACGGCCAGCACCGGCCTGGCCGGACGCGCCGCCAGATATTCGCCCAATGCATCGCCTAATCCGGAAGCGCCTGCGAGTAAGGGTCGTACGGGTAAACTCGCCGCCGCCGCCACAATCAGCGCAATATCAGCATCCTGCTCGGCATCCAGCACCACTAAGCCCTGCCTACTGGCAAGCACCTGTGCCAGCTTGCCACTGCGCACCGTCGCCAGGTCCAGAGTTTCACCGGTCAGATCGCTTTGCATGTGCAGGCGGGTTAACACATGGCTACTGGTCACCGGGGTTTTCGGGTCGCTGGCAAATTCGGTGTCCGTCAGACGCTGCTGGTTGATCCACACTTCACCTTCACGCGTGGTACGGCCCAGTTTCGGCACAGCGGGCACCACCAGCGCTAAGGTTTTTCCGCTGGCGTGCAATGCGGCCTCAATCTCTGCGCCCGGATTGCCGCGCAGCGTGGAATCAATCTTTTTAAACAGCCAGCCATCCTGGGCAATCGCCTGATGCTGCTGTAATGCTAGCGTTGTACGATGCGCTGCTTCTGCTGCACTGACTGCACGGCTGTCGGTGCTGATGACCAGCACATCGGCGCTGCTGGCATCGTGGGCTGTAGTGCTATCAAACAGCACATGCACCTTTGCGCCTGCTCGCGCCAGTCCGCTACCGGCGTCGTTGGCACCGGTAAAATCATCCGCGATCACTAAGACGGGTGTTTTCCATGGCTGTGAAGTCATTCTCTTTCCTCTGCCGGCAGTTCGCCGTGTTGAGATTGATTATATTCAATCATGATTGATTATATGTGAGCAAGATCAAATTATTTGAAATCAATTTGTCCTATAAATTTAGGCACTGTAGTGACAGAACCCGCACTGAATGAGCAAAGTTAATCATTTAGTACGAAAAAACCGCGATAAGGGTATGAAATGAATATCAACAGCACCGTGATCAGTGGCTTCCAGGCGCTTAATGACCTCAGCTATTTACTGCAGAGTAAAGACAAAGCGCTTCTGGTCACCGACAAGAATATCGAAGGCATTCCAGCGGTTCAGTCGCTGATCGCGCAGCTGAAACAGCAGATCAGCAGTTTGAGCATCGTCAACAGCGTGCCGCCGGAGCCAAGCCAGCACGATGTCGCCGCCATTGTTGCCGCACTACCTTCTACCGACGTCGATCTGGTGATCGGCGTGGGCGGCGGCAGCGTGCTGGATGTCGCCAAACTGCTGTCGATTCTGTGCGTTGATGGCGCGCCGACACTGGATGCCCTGCTGGCCGGAGAGAAACCGCTGACCCGCACCACGTCACTGTTGATCCCGACCACCGCCGGTACCGGCTCCGAAGCCACGCCAAACGCAATCCTGGCGATCCCAGAGAAAGAGACCAAAGTCGGCATCATCACTCCGGTGATGCTGCCCGATTATGTCGCACTGGTGCCTGAACTGACCACCAGCATGCCGCCGCATATCGCCTCTTCCACTGGTATCGATGCACTGTGTCATCTGATCGAGTGCTTTACCGCCACCGTGTCCAATCCGGTGAGCGATAACTATGCGCTTATTGGCATGAAAAAGCTGTTTGCCAGCCTTGAGACCACGATTGCCGAACCGGGCAATCTGGAAGCGCGCCTGAATATGTTGTGGGCTTCTTATTACGGTGGCGCATCGATTGCCCACGCCGGTACCCATCTGGTGCATGCGATGTCCTATCCGCTGGGCGGCAAATATCATCTGCCGCACGGCGTGGCGAACGCCATTCTGCTGGCACCGTGCATGCGCTTTGTGCGCCCCGCCGCCGTGAGCAAATTCGCGCAGGCCTACGATCTGCTGCCGGACGCCGATGCCTCACTGGATGAAGAAGCCAAATCGCATGCGCTGGTGGAGTACTTTGCCGCGCTGGTGAAACGTCTCAAACTGCCTGCCAGTCTGGAAGAACTGGGTATCGGCCCGGATCACCTGCCGTATCTGGTTGATGCCGCGCTCGACGTGCAGCGACTGATGAAGAATGTACCGATGAAAGTGAGCGCCGATGACGTACGAAACGTCTACCTGACACTCTTTCCGGCTTTGAATCACTAAGGATTAATGAGGGCATCATGAGTAAGAAAATTCAGGGCGTATTAACCGCCATCGTCACCACCTTTGACAGTGAAGGTGCGTTTAATCCCGCGGCTCAGCGTCTGCAGGTGCAACGTCAGCTCAGCGCAGGCAACGGCATCTTCTGCGGTGGCACCAACGGTGAGTTCTTTGTGCTCAACGAGCAGGAGAAATTAGCGGTTACCGAAACCTGCGTCGATGAAGTGAATGGCGCTGCCCCCGTTGTGGCGCACATCGGTGAGATTTCTACCCGTGAAACCATCCGCCTCGGCAAACAAGTCGCCAAACTGGGCGTGGATGCGGTTTCGGTGATCACTCCGTATTTCGTGCCGCTGAAGCAGGAAGAGTTGATTGCCCACTACCGCACGGTAGCGGATGCGATTGAAGTGCCGCTGTATCTGTACAACATCCCTGCACGCACCGGCAACACTTTACAGCCAGAAACCGTGCGTGCGTTGGCTTCGCATCCCAACATCATCGGCATTAAAGACAGCGCGGGCAGCTATGAGAGCCTGAGCGGTTTCCTGAAGGCCGCTGAAGGCGTGGAAAACTTCAACGTGCTGACCGGCCCTGACTCGCTGATCCATCGTGGTTTTGTTGAAGGCTGCACCGCCTGTATTTCGGGTCTTGCCAACGTGGCACCGAAAGAGATCAACGCTATCTGGGCACGTTTCCACGCGGGCGATATTGAAGGTTCACGTCAGGCACAAGAGAACATCACCGGCCTGCGTACCGATCTCTACAGCGTCGGTTTCCCACCGGCCACCGTTAAGAAAGCTGTTTCACTGCTGGGTTCAGATGTGGGTAACAGCCGTTATGCGGTGAGCTTCTCTGCCGAAGAAGAGCAGAAGATCCGCCAGATCGTGAATCAGTACCTGCAGTAAAGACCGATTGGGCAGCGGTTGCTGCCCGTTCCAACACCAGGATTGGGAAACGCTATGAAAGTTATCTGTACTTCACCGTCTTTCGCCAAATACGACGCTGCGCCTATTGATGCGCTGGAACAGCAGGGTTTTGAGCTGATCACCCTGCCCGCCGATGCACCGCTTAGCGCGCTGGAGCCGCATCTGGCCGAGACCGTGGCGATGATCGTTGCCTTTACCGATGTGAATGAAGCACTGCTGGCAAAAGCACCTCAGCTGAAGATCGTGTGTAAGCATGGCGTGGGCGTCGACAACATCAATCTGGATGCCACCCGCGCACGCGGCATTTACGTCACCAATGTGCCGGATGCCAATAAACATGCCGTGGCTGACTTCGCGTTCGCGTTGATTCTGAATAGCGCACGCCAGATTACCCAGGCTGCAATTGAAACCCGTGCCGGTAACTGGCCGCGCATCTTTGCCACCGATGTATATGGCAAAACGCTGGGCATTATCGGCCTCGGGAATATCGGTAAACAGGTTGCGCTGCGTGCCAAAGGCTTCAACATGCGCGTGATTGCTTTCGACTTTTATCCGGATGAAAAATTTGCCGCCGAGCATGGCATCGAATTCGTCAGCCTCGATCAGCTGACCGAAAGCAGCGATTTCATCACCTTGCACAAGCCGCTCACCGATAAAACCCAGAATCTGTTCGATGCTGCGCGCATCAAGCGCATGAAGAAGAGTGCATTCCTGATCAATGCCTCACGCGGTGGCATCGTCAATGAGCAAGATCTGTATCAGGCACTGCTGGACAACGTCATCGCTGGCGCGGCCGCCGATGTGTTTGAGCAGGAACCGCTGGCGGAACATCCGCTGTTCACCCTCAGCAACTTTATCCCGACTTCGCATATCGCGGGTTACACCGACGGTGCCATCAGTGCCATTGGTGAACGTTGCGTCGCGCAGATTGTGCAGTGCATCAAACAGGGCGAGCGCCCGACAAATGTTATGAACGGGCTGGATTAATTTTCTCAAAACCCTACTTAATCCAAATTTTAATCCCCAGTCATTGGTGCTGACGCCAGCGACAAGGTCATCTGTCCCCCGAATGTGGGGTGGATGATTGCAGTCAACGCCGCGACAGCGCGAAGGACACCGGGAAGGTGAAAAAATATTATGAACAACACCTCTCGCTCTACCCGCATTCGTTGGTGGATTGCTGGCCTGATGTGGCTGGCGATCGCCATTAACTATATTGACCGTACCGTACTCTCTGCGGCTGCCCCGCATTTGATTAAAGAGCTCGACATCAACCCCGAGATGATGGGCTTTATCATGGCAGCGTTCTTCTGGTCTTACGCGCTGTTGCAGATCCCGGCAGGCTGGTTTGCCGATCGCTTCGGTCAGAAAAAAGGCCTCGGTATTGCAGTGGCCTGGTGGTCGATTGCCACCATGGCGATGGGCCTGGCAACAGGTTTTAAATCACTGCTGGCGCTGCGCTTAGCGCTCGGCGTCGGTGAAGCCGCTGCCTATCCGAGCAACGCCGGTATCACCGCGCGCTGGTTCCCGGATCGCGAACGTGCCACCGTTTCAGGCCTGTTCGACAGCGCCTCGAAGTTTGGTGGTGCCGTGGCCATGCCGCTGATCGTGTTTATGATCGCCATGTTCGACTGGCGCATCACCTTCCTGGTGATTGGTTCACTCGGTGTGTTCTGGGTAATCGCCTGGTACTTTATCTATGCGGAAAACCCGGAAGATCACAAATCGATCAGTCAGGATGAAGTGCGCTTTATCCGTAATGGCCAGGCGCAGAAACATGGCGACAAGAGCGTACGTCCGATGAAGTGGTACAAACTGCTGCGCTACCGCAATATCTGGGCAATGTGCATTGGCTTCTTCACCATCAACTACACCTCTTACTTCTTTATCACCTGGCTACCGACCTACCTGGTAAAAGATAAAGGCATGGATTTTCTTAAGATGGGGATGGTGGCTGCACTGCCGCTGATTTGCGGCATGGTGATTGAAGTGCTGGCCGGTTGGGCATCGGATCGCATGGTGCACAAAAAAGTGCTGTCACTGACCGCCACGCGCAAGCTGTTCCTGACTATTGGTCTGATGATGGCACTGTGTATCGGCTTCGCCCCGTTCACTGACTCGGTATTTATGACCGTGCTGTTGCTGTGTATCGCCAAATCGGGCACCACCGTTGCGGCTTCTCAGGTGTGGGCACTGCCTGGCGATGTGGCACCGCAGAACAGCGTGTCGATCGTGGCAGGCCTGCAAAACACCGTATCCAACATGGGCGGTGCGGTGGGGCCGATTATTACTGGTGCCATCGTCGGGGCGACAGGCCACTTCACCTGGGCGCTGGTGTTCTCTGCTGTATTAGTGGTTATCGGTATTCTTAACTACCTGTTCCTGATGGGCAAAGTCGAACCCATCGTGGATGAGGAACAGGCGCATCATCCACACTCCGTGGTAAGCGGCGCGTAAGTGCCAAACTCGCCGCATCGTCCTGATGCGGCGTTTCCCCTACAGAAAATAAAAAACAATTGGAGGCGACATGTCGCTGAATTCCAATGGATCACCTGCTGCAATTCAGGCAAGTAAAGCGAAAGGGAAATTTCGTTTCGTCATTCTCACGGTGCTGTCAGTCGGCATCGCCATCAACTATATCGATCGCGCCGCCATGAGTGTCGCCATGCCGTTTATGAGCCAGGAGCTGCACTTCTCGCCCACGGACAGCGGCTTATTACTCTCGGCATTTTTCTGGAGCTATGTGCTGTTCCAGCTACCCGGCGGCTGGCTGGTGGATAAACTCGGCCCGCGCATCACTTTTGCTGTCAGCAGCCTGGGCTGGAGTTTAGCCACCGCCGCCTGTGGCCTGGCCAGCTCCATCGCTGCTCTGGTGGGCTTCCGCTTTGTTTTAGGTGCCGTGGAAGCGCCCAGCTATCCCGCCAGTTCGTCGACGGTCACGCGCTGGTTCCCGCGTCAGGAGCGCAGCTTTGCCGCTGCCACCTTCAACAACGGCAGTAAGATCGGTGGCACGCTGGCGATCCCGATCATCTCTTTCCTGATCGCGCTGGTCGGCTGGCGTATGACATTTGTCATCTCCGGCGTGGTGGCGGTGGTGTGGGCGCTGGCATGGTACTTGTGGTATCGCGATCCGCGCGATCACAAAAGCGTCTCGCTTGAGGAAGTGGAATTCATCGAGGCCAACCAGGATCCACAAACCGGCGAGCCGATGAGTGTGCGCCAGTTGCTGGGCCAACGTGCCGTACAGGCGATGATGGCAGGCTTCTTCTGCATTAACTTTGTTTCCTACTTTTTCTTTACCTGGTTCCCAACCTATCTGGTGGAAACCTTCCATCTCTCACTGATGAAATTCGGCCTGCTCGGCATGCTGCCAGGGCTGGCAGCGATTGTTGGCGGCTGGTGCGGCGGGTTGCTGTCCGATTCACTGGTGCGTCGCGGCTACTCGCTGAGCGTGGCGCGCAAAATTCCGCTGGTGGGCGGCATGTTGGGTAGTGCCACCATCGGTCTGGCGGCATTTTCCCCAACTGTTGGCCTGGCGCTGGCGGCACTCTGCTTTGCCAACTTCGCCGCCACGTTTGCCTCTGCCGCGCTGTGGGCACTGCCGTCTGATGTCGCACCCAACCGCGCGAACGTCGCCACCATCGGCGGTATCCAGAACATGGCCGCCAATCTGGCCGGGATTATTTCGCCTATCCTGATCGGGGTGATCATGCAATACACCCACTCCTTTGTGATCCCACTGGAGATCGCCGGGGTGATCGGTGTCGTCGGAGCGCTGATTTACGCCTTCTGGCTGCCGCGTGTGCAGCCGATGGGCACCGAATCTGCCGCAGCACTGGAAGGCAACTTAAGGAGAGAAGTATGAATACTCGCTGGAAGCAACGCCCGGCGCACGCGACCTGGGGTGATTTTGGCCCCGACGATCAGCTCGGTCGATTGAATCTCCTGACCGCGCAAAAGGTGCTGGAAGGCGTAGCCGAAGTGAAAACCGGGCAAACGTTCTGCCTGAGTTTACCGCTCGACTTACCGGGCGGCACGGCGATGAACCCGCGCCGTCCGCCGCCGCAGCTCAATGCCACACGACGCGGCGAGCATGCCAATATGACCTATCCGTTATCGCGCGATAATCCACTGCTCACCGACGTGATTTGCGATGATACCGTGACGCTGGCGCTGCAATACTCAACGCAATGGGACAGCCTGGCGCATATGGGCCAGTGGTTTGATGTCAATGGCAACGGCGAGCCCGAGATGGTGTTCTACAACGGCTACAAAGCCAATGTCGATATCGTTGGGGAAACGGATTATCGCGGCGGCTGTGGCTGCGACCACGGCAGCCATTTGGGCGCGAAGAAACTCGGCATCGAAAATGTGGCGCAGCACGGCATGCAAGGCCGCGCGGTGATGATTGATATTAAACGTCACTTTGGCACCGAGCGGTTTGCCTTTGGTTATCAGCATCTGCAGCAGATTTTACAGGCGGATGGTATCGAGGTGCGCCAGGGCGATATGGTGTGTTTCCGCACCGGCATGGATGAAGCGATTCTGGCGATGCAGGGCGAGCCGGATATGACATTTTTAAACAGCCACTTTGCAGGTCTGGATGGCAGTGATGAGCAGCTGCGCAACTGGATCGTCGAGAGCGGCGTGGTGGCGCTGATCGCCGATAACCCAGCGGTAGAGATTTTACCGGCACGCCCAATGAACGATGATTTTTATCCGTCGCATCCGCTGCACGATCTCTGTCTGTTCCGGCTGGGAGTGTATCTCGGCGAACTGATGTTACTCAGTCCGCTGGCGGATTGGCTGGCGCAGCAACAGCGCCATGCGTTTCTGCTCACCGCCCCACCACTGCGGCTGCCTGGCGCGGTGGGGTCACCAGCAACACCGATTGCCACCGTTTGATGTTGGTATAAACGGAAGCACACTGTGGCCGTGGCAGGCGCGATACATGGCGCCGCTACGGCTCTTGCGCGTCTTAGGCAGATCTGGGGGGAAGGCCCATGCGCGCCTAAGGCAGCATAGCGGCTAAGGGAGGCCGAATACCATTGCGCGGCGTTGCGAGTATGACGCTCGCGACCCTGCAGGCGAAGGGTTGCGGTTATTTCCCCGCGATAAACTGCCGATAGGCTGCAATCACCGCAAGAAAATCTTCCACGCCGCAAAATGACAGACTCTCTTCGTCGTAATAGGTCATGCCCTCTTCCATGCCATCATCTTCCAGCGCCAGCTGGTTGGCTCGGATCATCACCTCTTCTTCATCCAGCCAGATGGTGTACTCATGTCCGACGCGCTGCCACTGATTGATAGTGCCTTTCACTGCCCGCGCGGCCGCTTCCACTTCATCCAGCAGGGCCAGATTATCGCTGGCCTCTTCATTGAACCAGTGCCCCACCGCTTCGTGGTCCATCGACATACGTACTTTGACCTGCCCGGTCAAATCACGCAGAAATTCATACTCCATGGGTTTGCCTCGTGTAGCTAATGGCGCGACGTGCAGCACCGGTTAGGTGCATTTTGTGCGTAGCGCGCTGAATAAAGTGGGATCGCGCTCGCATTATGCCAGAAGCCGCCGCTCAATAGGTGACGGTAACCGTCACGGTATCACTGTAGCTCCCGGCAGGCTGATTGGTTTGATCGGGATTCACCTTTGCGGAGTAGTTGATACTTTGCGCGACGCCGGTGCCGGTCTCACTCAGGTCATTACTGGGTGTCCATGCTGTGCCATCTGCCTGATATAACTGATACTGCAGCAGCGAAGAGCCGTTGCTCATTTGTCGCCAATCCCCACTGGTGGCGTTGCTGCTGGCAAGGTTAACGCTGTACGCCGCATTCAGCGTGCAGCGAATGGCCAGCGCCGATGAGACGCTGCTAAAACTGGCGGGCAGTGAAGCGCTGCCAAAGTCCAGATCGGGCGCGCTGTCGATGGCACAGTCATTGGTCACCTCAAACTGGATCTGGATGGTGGAAGTGGCCGTGCCGGTGGTATAGGTACATATCCCGAGAACGCCAACAAAACAGATACTGTAACTCCAGTTCAGCGTAATGGTGTCGGTATAGGTTCCCGCAGGCACATTGACGCCTGCGGTGCTTTTCAAATACAGCGGCAGTGAGCCATCACTGGCATTGAATAACCCCAGCAGACCCAGCAGTGAGGTCGAGCTCCAGGTTTTACTGCTGCCGATGCTGTAGGTGGTGCTGCACGCGCTGTCACCGCAAATCGTATAAGGGATATAACTGCCGGTGCTGCTGTTGTAAGCCTGTGGCGAGGTGCCGGATGCATTGGCTGAGCTGCTGATAGTGCCCGTCACGGTATTGGTGCTCAGCAGGGATAGTGCGCTGCCCGAACAGGTGAAGCCGGTACCGGTTTCAACTACCTGTGCGGTGCTGGCTAACGTAAAAGAGCTGACGCTGCCAAAGTCCGTACTGCTTGAGCTGGCTGTACAGGCCGCCCAGAGCGATCCGCTCCAACCGGACAGTAAGACAATCAGCGCCACTAGCACCCTTTTCATTGATGTTTCTCCTGATTTTCAGCCACAGCACACACCAGAGGCCCTGTGCGAAATTGTTCGCTGTTAATCGTCAGTGCATGTCGGCACTGTCCCGCCGGCAACGACACGCTGATTTCACTGTGCTCAGGCACATCGTCAAACCACGCCTGGCCGCCATATCCCATTTGGGTGGTTTGTCCACTGTGCATTTCCGTCACCAGGGTGCCCGGCGGTAAAGGGTGATGTTGCGCATCCACCAGCGTCAGCAGTAGCGGCCGGGTCTTGCGCAGCGGGAAATTCACCAGCGCACCACTCGCTTCACGCACCGATATGCGTTGCTCGACCTGCGGCGCATTGATATCCGCAGGCAAATTCAGCGGATCGATGGTCAGTTTGGCGGGATACCACGCGCTGACCCACGGCACCAGAATATGGCCCTGGCTATCGGTACTGCCCAACAGTTGGTTTTCATAGCGAACCGGTACGCCGCTGTAGCCAGAAGTACTGACCACGATAAAGGCATCATTAATTTTGCCGGTGGCAAACAACGCGTTATCCATCCACACCAATGCACCGCTGGCATCAAACCACTGCGTACGATCGCCCGAGGATCCGTACACGCCGCCGCTTAATACCGAGTAGCGGTTTTTCCACGTAACATCCGCCTGGCGATAGCCGTCGTTGTTTTGAGAGGCCGCCAGATTCCAGCCAATGCCACCGGACGCCGGTGCTGCACGGCTGTAGCTCAAGGTTTGCGCACGCTCGCCGTTGCTGTCACGCTGGCTGGAGAGGGATACCGATCCCGCCTGATCAAACGGAATCAGTAACTGGATTTGCGCCGCCATGCCGTGCTCGCCAAGGGTTTTATTCAGTGCCACGTGCACGCTGCTATTGCCCCACAGGCCACGGCTCCAGGATAAATTGGCTAAGCGAGTGCGCGTGCTGTCATGGGCGGTGATATCGAAATAACCGAGGCCAAAGGTGCCCGACATGCGACCAAAAGGTGCAACACTGAGCGTGGCTTGTTCTGCGCGGCGGCTGAGGCTCGCGCTGGTGTTGTAAACCGACAAGTCGCTGAATCCCGCGGTACGCTGAACGTGGCTGAGGCTGAGGCTAAAACGTGGGGCGTACCACGAATAACCGGCAGAATATTGCTGCCCAGCGCGATCAGCTTGAGACTGGCTGGCACTCAACGAAAGCGTGCCCAAACGCGCCACCGCTATATCCGCCCCCGCGCCCATCCGCGCCAGCCCTTCACGACCTTCACCCTGTAGCGCCAGCGTCAGATGATCATTCACGCCATAGCGATAAAAACCGCTGACGGCGGCGGCATCGTAATCGGCACTGCGAATGCCATAGTTTTGCCGCAATGCGCCTGCGCTAAAGTCAAAATCGCTCAATCCACTGCGCAGCAGTTGGTTAGAGACATAAAACGGAATGCTGGTTTCAACCTGCCGGCCCAGTGCATCGGTGGTGACGACGGTGGCTTCGCCTGCGCCGTTGATATAAGGCGTACTGGTCAGCGTCCAGGGACCTGCATTCAGACTGTTGCTACTGGTTTTATAGCCGTTGATAAACACATCCACACTACCGGGCACGGCAGCGTTGCCTGACCAGTTCAGCATCGGATAGGTGACTAAATCGGGTCGGACGGCAAAACTGCGGCTGATACGCAGCCCGCCTAATCGCACCGAATTGCTCCAGCTGAGTGAGTTGCTGATGACATCCCCCAACTGAAAACTCACCATGCGATCGACATCGCTGTATTTCCAGGTGGTGTCATAACGCAGATAGCCCGCGCGGCTGTCGCTATCTGCTTCTCCCTGCCAATACTGCCGCCAGGTGCCGGTATTCGACAGATAACCCGAGGTGGAAAAAAAACGTTGTTCCAGCCAAACCGCGCTGTAACGACTGGCGTCGGCGCTTTTTACGTTATAGGCATCGTAATTCAACAACATGCCGGGCGAGCTGATGGCCTGATACGCCGTTTGCGGCCTGTCGCTCAGCGTTTGCTTTGGCAACCAACTGTCCGGCACCTGCAGCTGTAATATCTGGTGCACACTGTCATAACTGACGTGGATCTGCGGCAGCACGCTGACATCCTGCGCACCCCTGGCCGTGGCCGGTAACTGCACGTTGTTACGCCGCAGCACTGCTGCATCCAGCAGATAATGTGCGTTATGCACCGTAACGGGCACGACACTGCCATCGTTACGGCCATTGACACTCAGTGTGAGCCACAGGGTGTAATCGTTTTGCTCACTCTTCAGTGCGCGCGGCGGAGGCAAACCGTCATACACTTCGGCATGGGCATCCATGATGCCGCACAACAGCAGGCCGGGTAACAGAGCCAGCCGGCGTGCACTTGTGAGCCTCATGGTGAGATCGCCACCACGGGACCGTTATCAGTGAGATGAGTGAACAGCGTACTGCCGATGGGCACTGTTTTCCCCGCAGGCAGGGGAAATTGCATGCTTTGTCCAGCCAGCACGTAACCCAAAAATCCTTTTGCCACGATCAACGATGCTTTACTGACATCCGCTTCTCTGCCCCAAAACACCTCACTTAAACGTGCATGGACCTTGCCTGCATTCCGAATGCGCAACAGTGTTTTTCCCTGCTCGGTCACCAGCTGCCAGCTCAGCTGTGGCTGGCTGGCGGAGGCGGGATCGCGCCGCACATCGCTGCGTGGCTGAGTCCAGACGCCTTTGCCATCGAGGAACAACGGCAGCACATAGCGCATCTGCAATCGCAGCCCGGCGCTGTTTTTCACCGCAGGCACGTCCGCGTTGGGTATCTCATCGAGGATGATGCGATAGGCTTGTTCGCCCTGCTCTGGCGGCGCAGCTATGCGGATCAGCCGAACCAGCTGGCGCTGTTGCGGCGGAATAGTGGTAAAGGGGGGACTGGCAACCACCTCACCCTGATCAGCGTATAGGTCGCGATACGCCTGCTGCTGCCAGGCTAAAATACGCACCTGCAAGCGCACTGGCTGGCTGCCACGGTTCTCTAACCACAACGCACTGCCGTGCTGGTCGGCTTCGATCACCTGGAAAATCGGCCAGACCAACACTGAACTGGCGGCATGCAACAGCGAACTCTGTAACGTAAACAGAGCAATCAGGAGCCATTTTTTCATCTTCAATAGGTCAGTGTGACCGTTACGGTGTCGCTATAAGTGCCAGAAGCGGGTAAGCCAGCCGTGGCAAACAAGCGTCCATAAACAGTGTAAGTTTGTGTGCTATCAGGAAATGACGACACGCTGTAGGCCAGGGAATCGCTGCCCCATACCGTGGTGTGTGCCGCATCCTGATAGAGCTGATACGCCAATGTTGCGCTGCCGTTGCTCAGGTATCGCGAGCTGGAACTTCCGCCATTTTCACCGTAGTCCAGTGCGAGAGTGATGGCCGTTCCCGGCGTGCAGGTCACCACAATCGAACCCGCACCACTGCTGCTCGCCACATCGACATTGCTGCTGATCGCCGACATCGTGCCAAAATCCAGCTTGCCGAAATCCGTGCTGCTACTGCTGCCCGAACTGCCAAACGCACAACCACTGGTAATTTCGGCGGTGACCTGAAAACTGTCGGTGGTGCTGCTGGCGAAACAGGGTAATGCACTCAGCAGCCAGCCAGCGGCGATAAGGTAGCGCGCCATGGCGCTATTACCAGGCGAGTGTCGCCGTTACGGTATCAACGTAAGTGCCTGAGGCTGGTGCCGTGGTGCTTTGGTCTGAAGGTAAAATACGACCGTAAATCGGCACATCCTGCGCGGTTCCGTCAGCAGAGAGGGACACACTGCCGTTCACGGCAATTTCCGTGCTACGGGAGGAGTCAGAATAGAGTCGATAAGGGATTAAAGTGGTACCGGAAGTCATGTTGCGCAGCGTACTGCTGCCATTTAATCCGCCATCTAAGGTTAGCGTAGGGGATAATCCACTGGTGCAGGTGACCGTGACACTGCTGCTGCCATCCGATCCCAATACGCTACCATCAATGATATTGGCCAAATCGGCGTAGGTACCGAAATTAATCGAACCCCAGTCATTGGTGGTGCCACTGGAGTCATTATTACCGACAGTGCAGCCATCACTGATGACCACCTGAATACCCACTTGCCCGGTCAGCGTACCTGCCGCTTGCACGGTTAAAGGTGAACTACAGATAACAGCCATCGATAAAGCACAGAATGCGGATTTGAATTCCATTTTTCCCCCACACAATTGCAATGGATAGATTTAGATAGCGATACCTGGAAATGATTAAACACTTTTACACTGTGATGCATTTTACAGCGCACACCCTTTATACAAGTGTTAAGAACTTATCATTTAATATCGCAGATTGAGTGCACTCAGCCGCTTTTTAAGCGAAGCGATAAGTGTCACTTTTTTAAAACATAACTGGATGGGATAAATTTGGAAAGGACTGAATTCAGAACAATCCGAATACATACCAACTCGCTATATTTGCGTTAAGTTCTGGCATTAATGCTGACTTAAATCCATTTTAAGTAGCATATTACTTGGTTATTTCGTTAGGTAAAAATTAAAGCCTATCCGATGTAAAATGATAATTAACGATATTCTTACATGATTATGCGCAAACAGTGTTAACTCACCGCGATAATTAAAATTAAAACATAATTATTGAGAGTGTTAAAAAATCACAACCATTGATGACCATCACTTATTATTCTTAAAAAATGACAATGTCATTTATTTGATCTATTGGTTTACGCATAAAAAAAGGGACGATTCGCATCGTCCCCTCTGCATCCTTCGCGCCGATTAAACCGCGGTCTGGAAGATCACACCGTCAGCTTTTTCAGTGTACTGACCCAGCTGGTCAAAGTTGAGATAGCGGTAAGTATCTGCCGCCGTCTTATCAACCTGAACCATAAACTGCTGATACTCATCTGGCGTTGGCAGTTTACCCAGCAGGGATGCCACCGCAGCCAACTCAGCCGAAGCCAGGAACACGTTCGCGCCGGTACCGAGGCGGTTCGGGAAGTTACGGGTTGAGGTGGAAACCACCGTCGCACCGTCTTTCACACGCGCCTGGTTACCCATGCAGAGTGAGCAACCTGGGATTTCGATACGCGCACCGCTCTTACCGAAAACGCTGTAATAGCCCTCTTCCGTCAGCTGTGCGGCATCCATCTTAGTAGGCGGCGCCACCCACAGACGGGTTGGCAGTTGGCCTTTGTGCGCATCCAGCAGTTTACCCGCTGCACGGAAGTGACCGATGTTGGTCATACAAGAACCGATGAACACTTCATCGATCTTCTCGCCCTGCACATCAGACAACCAGCGCGCATCGTCCGGATCGTTTGGTGCACACAGGATTGGCTCTTTGATTTCGGCCAGATCGATATCGATCACTGCCGCATATTCTGCATCCGCATCGCCTTCCAGCAGTTGCGGATCCGCCAGCCATTTCTGCATGCCTTCTACACGGCGCTCTAGCGTACGACGATCGCCGTAACCTTCGGAGATCATCCACTTCAGCAGCACGATGTTTGAGTTCAGATACTCAATGATCGGCTCTTTATCCAGCTTGATGGTACAGCCCGCTGCAGAACGCTCAGCTGACGCATCGGTCAGTTCAAATGCCTGCTCCACTTTCAGTTTCGGCAGACCTTCGATTTCCAGCACGCGGCCAGAGAAGATGTTTTTCTTCCCTTTCTTCTCAACAGTCAGCAGACCCGCTTTGATGGCGTACAGTGGGATGGCGTGAACCAGATCGCGCAGGGTGATGCCCGGCTGCATTTCGCCTTTGAAGCGCACCAGCACTGACTCAGGCATATCCAGTGGCATCACGCCGGTCGCAGCAGCAAACGCCACCAGACCAGAACCTGCCGGGAAGGAGATCCCGATTGGGAAACGGGTGTGTGAATCGCCGCCGGTACCCACGGTATCTGGCAGCAGCATACGGTTCAGCCAGCTGTGGATAACGCCATCGCCCGGACGCAGTGAAACACCGCCACGGTTCATGATGAAGTCAGGCAGCGTGTGGTGGGTGGTTACGTCAACCGGTTTTGGATAGGCTGCGGTATGACAGAACGACTGCATGACTAAATCGGATGAGAAGCCGAGGCACGCCAGGTCTTTCAGTTCATCACGAGTCATTGGACCGGTGGTGTCCTGAGAACCCACAGAAGTCATTTTAGGTTCACAGTAGGCACCCGGACGGATACCTTCAACGCCACAGGCACGGCCAACCATTTTCTGCGCCAGTGAATAACCACGGGTGCTCTCTGCAACGTCTTTGGCTTTCACAAACACATCGCTGTGCGGCAGACCGAGAGATTCGCGTGCTTTGGTGGTCAGGCCACGACCAATGATCAGTGGAATACGGCCACCGGCACGCACTTCATCCAGCAGCACTTCGGTTTTCAGCTCGAAGGTCGCCAGCAGTTCGTCGGTTTCATGATTGCGCACTTCACCCTTGTACGGGTAAACGTCAATCACATCGCCCATGTTCAGACGGTCAACATCCACTTCGATCGGCAGTGCGCCCGCATCTTCCATGGTGTTGAAGAAGATCGGTGCGATTTTACCGCCGAGGCACAGACCGCCGCCTTTTTTGTTTGGCACGTACGGAATGTCATCGCCCATGAACCACAACACCGAGTTGGTGGCAGATTTACGGGAAGAACCGGTACCCACCACGTCACCGACGTAGGTCAGCGGGAAGCCTTTTTTCTGCAATTCTTCGATCTGTTTGATCGGCCCAATGTTGCCGGCATCGTCGGGTTCGATACCATCACGTGGGTTTTTCAACATCGCCAGTGCGTGCAGTGGAATATCCGGGCGAGACCATGCATCCGGTGCCGGAGAGAGGTCATCGGTGTTGGTTTCGCCGGTCACTTTAAACACGGTTGTGGTGATTTTTTCAGCCAGCTTAGGACGCTTCAGGAACCACTCAGCATCGGCCCAGGACTGGATAATTTTCTTCGCGTGGGGGTTACCCGCTTTCGCTTTCTCTTCGACATCGTAGAAGTTATCGAACATCAGCAGCGTATGGGACAGGGCTTCAGCGGCAATCGGAGCCAGTGCTTCATCGTCAAGCGCTTCGATCAGGGCATGGATGTTGTAGCCACCCTGCATGGTGCCCAGCAGTTCAACTGCCTTTTCGCGAGTAACCAGAGGAGAGAGGGCTTCGCCCTTCGTGACAGCTGCCAGGAAACCAGCTTTTACATAAGCCGCTTCATCAACACCTGGGGGTACACGGTTGACCAATAGATCGGTCAGGAATTCTTCTTCACCCGCTGGCGGGTTTTTCAGCAGTTCAACCAGCGCGGCCATTTGGGAAGCATCTAACGGCTTAGGTACGATTCCCTGGGCAGCACGCTCGGCAACGTGCTTACGGTATTCTTCTAGCACGACGTTCTCCTCGCTCTCATTGTATAGCTTTCCGGTACACCCCTTGAGCTGTCAAACAGTAGGGTGAGGTGCCCGGTTCCGCGTCGGCCAGCATAGCAGCATTTCGGCTGATTGTTAATCTGTTTACAAAAAAGCAACATCCGCGCGTTATTTAGCAGATTTATCTGGATGTTGAGCGGGGTCACACAAAAAAGCAGGCCACCTGAGCCTGCCATTTTGTGATTGAAGGGCTAAAAATTAGCGATCTACCAGGGTGAATTCGCTTTCGTTGTAGCGCTCACCCTGAATATTTTGTGGATTGAATAGCGTATCCAGGGCCTTGATATCGGCTGAATGAAGTGTGAGAGCGGCCGCAGCACAGTTCTGTTCCAGATTGGCGATTTTACTGGCACCAGGGATCGGCACGATATCCTCACCTTTCGCCAGCACCCACGCCAGCGCCAGTTGTGCTGCTGTCGCATCATAACCTGCAGCCATCTCTGAAAGCTGATTCACTAACTTCTGGTTATGCGCCTGTGCGTCCTGTTGGAAACGCGGCAGGTAGCGACGAAAATCATCTTCCGCCAGCGTGGTCGCCGCCGGGAATTTACCGGTGAGGAAGCCGCGGCCTAACGGACTGTAAGGGACAAATCCGATATTCAGCTCACGGCAGGTGGCGAGAATTTCTTGCTCCGGATCGCGCGTCCACAGAGAGTATTCGCTCTGCAGGGCCGAAATCGGATGCACCGCCTGCGCGCGGCGTAACGTGGCGGATGAGACTTCGGATAAACCGAGATACTTCACCTTCCCTTCACGCACCAGATCCGCCATCACGCCTACCACATCCTCAATCGGCACGGCTGGATCGAGACGATGCTGATACAGCAATTCAATGGCTTCGACACCCAGGCGCTGAAGTGAGCCTTCCACGGCGCGGCGGATATGCGCCGGTTCGCTATTGGCACCGGTAATGCGCTCCCAGCCCTCCCCATGATCGGTAATGCGGAAACCAAACTTGGTCGCCACTTTGATATCGCTACGGCCTTTGATCGCTTTCGCCAGTAACATCTCATTGGTGAAAGGACCATACACTTCAGCGGTATCGAGGAAATTGACGCCGAGTTCAAATGCACGCGCCAGCGTATTCAACGCTTGCTTTTCATCATTCTGACCATAGGCAAAGTTCATGCCCATGCAGCCCAATCCTAACGCTGAAACATGTAATCCCTGACTGCCTAATTGACGCTGTTGCATTGATTTATCCTCTTCGCTTACGGTGTTAATGTTATAAACCTCAGCAATCGCAGCAACAATTGCGCGATTTTCGTTGATTTAGTGAATGGAATTCAGCAATGAACAACTACCGTGCATCAATGCAGGAACTGGAGATGTTTGCCGCTATCGCGCAGCATCTGAGTTTTCGCAAAGCCGCCGAGGAGCGGAATGTCACACCCTCCAGCCTGAGCCACGCCATGCGCAATTTTGAGGAGCGACTGGGAGTGCGTCTGCTGCACCGCACCACGCGGAAAGTGGCGTTGACCGAAGCCGGCGAGCGATTCTTGCTGCGTATCCAGCCTGCGCTGGCCGATCTTTCACAGGCGGTGGATGAACTGAATGACTGGCGTCGCGATCCGCGTGGCATGTTGCGCATAAGCATGCCGCGTTCGGCGGAGGCGCTGTTTTTTCAGTCCCTGATATTGCCGTTTGTGCAACGCTTCCCGGAGATTACGCTGGAGATCGACAGCAATGACGCGTTGGTAGATATCGTAGAAAGCGGCTTTGATGCGGGCGTGCGCTATGGCGATGTACTGGCGCAGGATATGATCGCGGTGCCCTTTGGCAAGCCGATGCGCGCACTGGCGGTGGCCAGCCCGGCTTTTCTTGCTCAACATGGCGTTCCGCAGTTCCCGGCAGAGTTGTTGCAGTTTCCCTGTATTGAGCGGCGCTTTCCGAGCGGACGTCGCTATCGTTGGGAATTTTGGCAAGACGGGCGCAAGCAGGAAGTGGCGGTAAAAGGCTCACTGGTGCTGGATAATAATGAGCGCATTCTGCAAGCGGCATGTGCCGGATTAGGTATCGCCTTTTTACATCAGGACGCGGTCAACGCTGCTTTGGCTAAAGGGGAATTAGTTGAAATACTTACTGAGTATACGCAGATTGAAGAAGGATTCTGGCTCTATTACCCCAGCAGGAAATATCTTTCCGCACCGCTCAGGCATTTTATTGATTGGATTAAAGATATCAATAATTAATGACACGAACACTTAACACCTTTAATTAAAGACTAACGATAAAACTGGGGAATTTAATTAAAATCAAAGCTAAATTAGACGTGAAATAAGAAATAAAACGCGTAGACTGCCTGCGGGCGCTTGAGGCAATCTGCCTCAAGCAATATCAATTGAGGTGGATTGTGGAGTGAGAAACTCATGCGGTCAATTTTCATCAACCGCACGAGCAGGCAACTACCCAAAACACCTAAGCAATGTTAGGGTAGTTGCTTGCTCCTGCTAATGCAAGGAGTAAGTGATTATGAAGTTATCATTCAGCAAGCTGATTATCGGCGGGCTCATGCTATTTGTATTGTGCCTGGTGAATCGCAATACACTCTGTGAATTACGATTCAAGGTATTCACTGCTGAATTATCTGCGGTAATGGCTTACGAAGTCAGGCAGTAACGCTTCAATAGCAGGGGTTCGCCCCTGCTATTTCCGGCAGGGCTTATGCGTTAGCTCCAGCGCCTTATTTATCGATTCAATTAAATAGAACCCGTAATAAAAAACGGCTCCACTAAGGAGCCGTTTCTTTATTTAGCACGAAAAATTATTTCTTTTTCGCTTTCGGGTTTGGCAGGTCAGTGATGCTACCTTCAAACACTTCTGCCGCCAGACCAACTGACTCATGCAAGGTTGGGTGCGCGTGAATGGTCAGTGCGATGTCTTCTGCATCACAGCCCATTTCGATCGCCAGACCGATTTCACCCAGCAGCTCGCCGCCGTTGGTGCCGACAATCGCGCCACCGATCACACGGTGAGTTTCTTTGTCGAAGATCAGTTTGGTCATACCGTCTGCACAGTCAGAAGCGATTGCACGGCCAGAAGCAGCCCACGGGAAGGTGGAGACTTCGTAGCTGATGCCCTTCTCTTTCGCTTCTTTTTCGGTCAGACCTACCCAGGCAACTTCTGGCTCGGTATAGGCGATTGAAGGGATCACTTTCGGGTCGAAGTAGTGTTTCAGACCAGAAATCACTTCTGCCGCGACGTGGCCTTCGTGCACGCCTTTGTGCGCCAGCATTGGCTGACCGACGATGTCGCCGATAGCAAAGATGTGTGGCACGTTGGTACGCAGCTGCTTGTCGACGCGGATGAAACCACGATCGTCCACTTCCACGCCCGCTTTACCCGCATCCAGGCCTTTACCGTTTGGCACACGGCCAATCGCCACCAGCACTGCGTCATAACGCTGCGCTTCAGCCGGAGCTTTTTTGCCTTCCATCGATACATAGATACCATCGTCTTTCGCTTCAACAGCGGTAACTTTGGTTTCCAGCATCAGGTTGAATTTCTTGCTGATACGTTTGGTGAAGACCTTCACCACGTCTTTATCGGCAGCAGGGATAACCTGGTCGAACATCTCAACCACGTCGATCTCTGAACCCAGCGCGTTATACACGGTGGCCATTTCCAGGCCGATAATGCCGCCGCCCATAACCAGCAGACGCTTAGGCACTTCTTTCAGTTCCAGCGCATCGGTTGAATCCCACACGCGTGGATCGTTGTGTGGAATGAATGGCAGTTCGATTGGGCGTGAGCCCGCAGCGATGATCGCGTTATCGAAGTTGATGGTGGTTGCGCCACCCTCACCTTCCACCACCAGGGTGTTAGCACCGGTGAATTTACCCAGACCGGTTACCACTTTCACTTTACGGCCTTTCGCCATGCCGGCCAGACCGCCAGTCAGTTGGGTGATAACTTTTTCTTTCCAGGTACGAATCTTGTTGATGTCAGTTTGCGGCTGGCCAAACACGATACCGTGCTCTTCCAGTGCTTTGGCTTCTTCGATCACTTTCGCAACATGAAGCAGCGCTTTTGACGGGATACAGCCTACGTTCAGACAAACACCACCGAGGGTGCTGTAACGCTCAACGATTACGGTTTCCAGACCTAAATCAGCGCAACGGAAGGCTGCAGAGTAACCTGCAGGACCTGCCCCAAGTACCACGACTTGAGTTTTAATCTCTGTACTCATCATGACCTCTTATTAGATTGCCGGCGGCCAGACGTAGAGCCTATCCCAGGCTCTGCATGCCCTAAATCCACCGGGACATTTCACCGCAAGAGTTTACAGAATTGTTAATAAACTGCCAACCGCGGCAACTCCGAATGCTTACAACAAGGCCGGCATTCGCCGGCCTTGGTTAACTTCACATCACCAGACGGCGAATGTCGGACAGTGTGTTGTTGATGATGGTGATAAAGCGCGCACCATCAGCACCGTCGATCACGCGGTGGTCGAAGGAGAGAGAGATTGGCATCATCAGACGCGGTTCAAACTCTTTACCGTTCCACACCGGTTCCATCGCAGACTTAGACACACCGAGGATCGCCACTTCTGGCGCATTCACGATAGGTGCGAAGTGCGTGGTGCCCAGGCCACCAAGGCTGGAGATGGTGAAACAACCGCCCTGCATATCGCCAGCGGTCAGCTTGCCATCACGCGCTTTCTTAGAAATCGCCATCAGCTCACGCGACAGTTCAGTGATGCCTTTCTTGTTCACATCTTTGAACACTGGAACCACCAGACCGTTTGGCGTATCAACCGCCACACCGATGTTGATGTATTTCTTCAGCGTCAGGCGTTGTGCATCTTCAGACAGTGAACTGTTGAAACGCGGCATCTGCTCCAGCGCAGCGGCAACGGCTTTCATGATGAACACCACAGGGGTGAACTTCACATCCAGCTTACGTTTTTCCGCTTCGGCGTTCTGCTGTTTACGGAATGCTTCCAGATCGGTGATATCAGTCTTGTCGAAGTGCGTAACGTGCGGGATAACTACCCAGTTACGGCTCAGGTTCGCACCCGAGATTTTCTGGATACGGCCCAGTTCCACTTCTTCCACTTCACCGAACTTGCTGAAGTCCACTTTCGGCCAAGGCAGCAGACCCGGCAGGCTTCCGCCACTCGCTGCAGCAGCCGGCGCTGCTTCTGCGCGTTTCACTGCATCTTTCACGTAAGACTGTACGTCTTCTTTCAGGATGCGACCTTTACGGCCGGTGCCTTTGACTTTCGCCAGATTGACACCGAACTCGCGCGCCAGGCGACGAATCACCGGGGTAGCGTGGACGTAAGCGTCGTTTTCAGCAAACTCACCTTTCGCATCAGCTTTTGCTGCTGGCGCTGCAGCAGGTTTCGCTGCCGCTGGAGCCGGAGCCGCTTCCTGTTTCGCCGCAGGTGCCGCAGCAGCAGGCGCAGCGCCTTCTACTTCGAACACCATGATCAGTGAACCGGTGCTGACTTTATCGCCGGTAGAGACTTTCAGCTCTTTCACCGTACCGGCGAATGGCGCAGGCACTTCCATTGACGCTTTGTCGCCTTCAACCACAATCAGTGACTGCTCAGCGGTGACTTTGTCGCCCACTTTGACCAGCACTTCGGTGACTTCAACTTCATCGCCGCCGATGTCTGGCACGTTGACGTCTTTCGCGCCACCCGCAGCAGCAGGGGCTGCAGCCGGAGCCGCTTCCTGCTTCGCCGCTGGGGCCGCAGCCGGTGCAGCACCTTCTGCTTCGAAGATCATGATCAGCGAGCCAGTATTCACTTTATCGCCGGTGGCGATTTTGATCTCTTTCACCACGCCCGCGAACGGTGCTGGCACTTCCATTGAAGCTTTGTCGCCTTCAACAGTAAGCAGAGATTGTTCAGCTTCAACTTTATCGCCCACTTTCACCAGAATCTCAGTGACTTCAACTTCATCACCGCCGATGTCTGGCACGTTGACCTCTTTGCTGACGGCCGCAGCCGCCGGAGCAGGAGCCGCTTCCGCTTTTTTCTCTTCTGCCGCTGGTGCAGCAGCCGCTGCGCCTTCGGCTTCAAAGATCATGATCAACGAACCGGTATTCACTTTGTCACCGGTAGAGATTTTAATCTCTTTCACTACGCCAGCCTGTGGCGAAGGCACTTCCATCGAGGCTTTATCGCCTTCCACGGTGATCAGCGACTGTTCAGCTTCAACTTTGTCGCCCACCTTCACCAGGATTTCGGTGACTTCAACTTCGTCTGACCCGATATCCGGTACGTTAATTTCGATAGCCATTACTCTCTTACCTCTTAAGCCAGACGCGGGTTAACTTTATCGGCATCGATGCTGAATTTGGTGATCGCTTCTGCCACCACTTTCTTATCGATTTCGCCGCGTTTAGCCAGCTCACCCAGCGCTGCAACCACAACATACGATGCATCCACTTCGAAGTGGTGACGCAGGTTTTCACGGCTGTCTGAACGACCGAAGCCATCGGTACCCAGTACGCGATAATCGCTTGAAGGAACGTAGCTGCGAACCTGTTCTGCGAACAGCTTCATGTAGTCGGTTGAGGCAACAGCTGGCGCTTCATTCATCACCTGAGCGATGTACGGGACGCGTGGGGCTTCGGTTGGATGCAGCATGTTCCAGCGCTCACAATCCTGGCCATCACGAGCCAGTTCGGTGAACGAGGTGACGCTGTAAACATCAGAACCGATGCCATAGTCTTTCGCCAGGATCTGTGCCGCTTCACGCACGTGACGCAGGATAGAACCTGAACCCAGCAACTGCACTTTGCCTTTGCTACCGTCTACGGTTTCCAGCTTGTAGATACCCTTACGGATACCCTCTTCCGCACCCTGCGGCATCGCAGGCATGTGGTAGTTTTCGTTCAGCGTGGTGATGTAGTAGTAGATGTTTTCCTGCGCTTCGCCGTACATACGTACCAGGCCATCTTGCATGATGACCGCCACTTCGTACGCGTAAGACGGATCGTAAGAGATACAGTTCGGGATAGTCAGCGACTGAATGTGGCTGTGACCATCTTCATGCTGCAGACCTTCACCGTTCAGCGTCGTACGACCTGAGGTACCGCCGACCAGGAAGCCGCGCGCCTGTTGGTCGCCCGCCAGCCACATCAGATCGCCGATACGCTGGAAACCGAACATCGAGTAATAGATGTAGAACGGAATCATCGGCAGGTTGTTGGTGCTGTAAGAGGTCGCCGCCGCCAGCCAGGATGAACCTGCGCCCAGCTCGTTGATCCCTTCCTGCAGAATCTGGCCTTTCTCGTCTTCTTTATAGTAAGCAACCTGCTCACGGTCCTGCGGGGTGTACTGCTGGCCGTTCGGGCTGTAAATACCGATCTGACGGAACAGACCTTCCATACCGAAGGTACGCGCTTCATCCGCAAGGATTGGCACCAGACGATCTTTGATCGACTTGTTCTTCAGCATCACGTTAAGGGCACGTACAAACGCAATGGTGGTCGAGATCTCTTTGTTCTGCTCTTCCAGCAACGGTTTGAACTCTTCCAGCGTTGGCATCTCCAGCTTCTCGCTGAACTCTGCCTGACGGGTTGGCAGGTAGCCACCCAGCTTCTCACGCTGACCGTGCAGGTAGTTATACTCGTCAGAACCTTTCTCGAAGGTCACGTACGGCAGGCTTTCGATCTGATCGTCAGCCACTGGCACGTTGAAGCGATCACGGATGTAGCGAACGCCATCCATGTTCATCTTCTTCACCTGGTGCGCGATGTTTTTACCTTCCGCTGTGTCACCCATACCATAACCTTTGATGGTATGTGCCAGGATCAGGGTCGGCTGACCTTTGGTGTCCTGCGCTTTTTTCAGTGCCGCGTAGATTTTCTTCGGATCGTGGCCACCACGGTTCAGGGCGAAGATCTCTTCGTCTGACCAGTCTTTCACCAGTGCAGCGGTCTCCGGGTATTTACCGAAGAAGTGCTCACGCACGTAGGCGCCATCACGGGATTTGAAGGTCTGGTAGTCACCATCAACGGTTTCGTTCATCAGCTGGATCAGTTTGCCGCTGGTGTCCTGCTTCAGCAGTTCATCCCAACGTGCGCCCCAGATCACTTTAATCACGTTCCAGCCAGCACCGGCAAAGATGCCTTCCAGCTCGTTGATGATTTTGCCATTACCGGTAACCGGGCCATCGAGGCGCTGCAGGTTACAGTTAATGATGAACACCAGGTTGTCCAGCTTCTCACGGGTGGCGATGGTGATCGCACCTTTAGATTCTGGCTCATCCATCTCGCCATCACCGAGGAAGGCGTAAACGGTCTGGTTAGACGTGTCTTTCAGGCCACGGTGTTCCAGATATTTCAGGAACTTCGCCTGATAGATCGCGTTCAATGGACCCAGGCCCATTGAAACGGTTGGGAACTGCCAGAAGTCAGGCATCAGTTTCGGGTGCGGGTAAGAAGACAGACCTTTACCGTGCACTTCCTGACGGAAGTTGTTCATCTGCTCTTCGGTCAGACGGCCTTCAAGGAAAGCACGTGAGTAGATGCCTGGAGAAATATGACCCTGGAAGTAAACCAGATCGCCGCCGTCTTTATCACTGCGCGCACGGAAGAAGTGGTTGAAGCACACTTCATAAATGGTGGCAGAAGACTGGAAAGATGAGAGGTGACCACCCAGCTCCAGATCTTTCTTCGATGCACGCAGGACCGACATAATGGCGTTCCAGCGAATTGCGGAACGGATACGACGTTCAAGAGAGGTGTTGCCCGGATAGTCCGGTTCATCTTCAACAGCAATAGAGTTGATGTAGTTACTGATAGCCGACGCACCGCCAGCCACTTTCACGCCACCTTTGCGTGCTGCGTTCAATACCTGATCAAGCAGATACTGCGCGCGCTCAACACCTTCTTCACGGATGACCGATTCGATCGCCTGTAGCCAGTCACGAGTTTCGATCGGATCCACGTCATTCTGTAAACGTTCTGACATGGGGTGTGTTCCTTATCTGTGTCTAATACGTTGAATTATCAGGAGCCTGTCTGCTTGTGCTTTGCTTCTGGTTCACAGCACAAGTAAGACAGGCCCGTCGTTTATGTCCGCACGTTCGTTGCCGTGCGTTATTCCTTACGTTGCTGTAAACGACGCAGGGAGCGTTCACGACGGCTCTGCTCCCGACTTCTATCCAGCAAGATTTCCTCAATAAACGCCAGGTGACGATGGGATGCCTCGCGTGCTTGTTCTGGCTCACGAGCCACAATCGCCTCAAAGATACTGGCGCGGTGACCGCTCACTTTCGCCAGCATTTCCCGGCGAGCGTAAAGCAATTCGAAATTCTGACGGACGTTTTGTTCCAGCATAGGGCCCATGGAACGCAGCAAATGTAAAAGCACCACATTATGGGCGGCTTCTGTGACAGCGATCTGATACTTCATCACTGCATCTGCTTCAGCATCCAGATCGCCGCTGTCCTGCGCCTGTTGGATGTGAACATGGCAGTCGCGAATACGCTGCAAGTCTTCATCCGTGCCACGTAGCGCCGCATAATAGGCAGCAACACCTTCCAGCGCGTGACGGGTTTCCAGCAGGTCAAACTGGGATTCTGGATGTTCGGCAAGCAGGCTGACTAAGGGATCGCTCATGCTTTGCCAGAGATTTGTTTGCACGAAGGTACCACCGCCCTGACGGCGCAGCAGCAGGCCTTTGGCTTCCAGGCTCTGAATCGCTTCGCGCAGGGATGGACGTGAGACATCAAACTGTTTCGCCAGTTCGCGCTCGGGGAGAAGCTTTTCACCTGGCTGGAGCGTCCCTTCCATAATGAGAGACTCCAACTGTTGCTCGATCGCATCGGAGAGCTTGGGTTGGCGAATTTTACTGTAAGCCATCTTCCCTTCTTATTGTGAAAACGTCCGGAGTAAATTGGTAATACCAATTGAAAAATGGTGCCCGTAAAGTAACAAAGTATTCACCTTGTGTCTATATGGCAGGCATCACACTTCCGGGGTATATCGCTGTTACAGAGCGCTAACTTACCGTGATAAAGGCATATATTTGCTCCGTAAGTGAATTGTTAACAGATTTCACTTTTACCAAACCTTACACTGAGTTAGCCCTAAGCCTTACAGGCAACCATAAGGGAAAGCTATTCGTGTTTATTGATTTTTCATGTCAGAAATAACGCGAGCGACACCCAGTGGATAGTGCTGCTTTTTCAGCCATCTCTCAGCACAAAAAGCAAAAGCAGGTGCAAAGCGGCGCGCTTATCACTATTCTGGTCGCCATGGTAGTTTCAGCATGCACACAGCACGCCAAATACCGTAAAGAAAAGAATACATTGCGTAAAACAGCCTTACAGTGCGCGCACTGCAGGTGCACAATAACAACATCACGAGGTTTGTATGGAACAACAGCATGGCGAATCGCTGCACCGCGGCCTGAAAAATCGCCATATTCAGCTGATTGCGCTGGGCGGTGCCGTGGGTACTGGCCTGTTTCTGGGTAGCGCATCAGTGATTAAATCGGCCGGTCCGGCCGTGATTCTCGGTTATGCGATTGCAGGATTTATTGCCTTTCTGATTATGCGCCAGTTAGGTGAAATGGTCGTGGAAGAGCCGGTTGCCGGCAGCTTCAGCCACTTCGCCTATAAGTACTGGGGCAACTTTGCCGGTTTCGCCTCTGGCTGGAACTACTGGGTGCTGTATGTCCTGGTTGCCATGGCTGAACTGAGTGCCGTCGGTAAATACATCCAATTCTGGTATCCCGAATTCCCGACCTGGGCTAGTGCGGCGATCTTCTTCGTCTTCATCAACGCCATTAACCTGACCAACGTAAAAGTGTTTGGGGAAATGGAATTCTGGTTCGCGATCATCAAAGTCGTCGCGGTTATCGGCATGATCCTGTTCGGCGGCTGGCTGCTGTTCAGCGGCAACGCCGGTCCGCAGGCCAGCGTCACTAACCTGTGGAGCCAGGGTGGATTCCTGCCACACGGTATGACCGGCCTGGTGATGATGATGGCGATCATTATGTTCTCGTTTGGTGGTCTTGAGCTGGTGGGTATCACGGCGGCTGAGGCTGACAATCCGCAAGAAAGCATCCCGAAAGCCACTAACCAGGTACTGTGGCGTATCCTGATTTTCTATATTGGTTCACTGGCAGTGTTACTGTCATTGCTGCCATGGACGCGCGTCACCGAAGAGACCAGCCCGTTTGTGTTGATCTTCCACGAATTGGGTGATGCCTTCGTCGCCAACGCGTTGAATGTGGTGATCCTGACGGCGGCGCTGTCGGTCTACAACAGTTGCGTGTATTGCAACAGCCGTATGCTGTTCGGCTTAGCGCAGCAGGGTAATGCACCTAAAGCGCTGCTCAATGTTGATAAACGCGGTGTGCCAGTGGCAACCATTTTGGTCTCTGCAGTAGCCACAGCGCTGTGCGTCCTGATCAACTACCTGATGCCGGGCGAAGCCTTTGGCCTGCTGATGTCACTGGTGGTCTCTGCGCTGGTGATCAACTGGGCGATGATCAGCCTCGCGCACATGAAATTCCGTAAGAAGAAAGACCAGCAGGGTGTGACCACGCGCTTTAAAGCCGTGCTCTATCCGTTTGGTAACTGGCTCTGCCTCGCGTTCATGGCGGCCGTACTGGTCATCATGGCGATGACGCCGGGTATGGCGATTTCTGTGTGGCTGATTCCTGTCTGGATCATTATCCTGGCAGTGGGTTACACCATCAAAAATAAAGTGCAAAAAGCCTAATGTATGCTCTTGCCCGGCGCGTCAGCGCCGGGCAACATTCCTGATCCGCCTCACACTTTTCTGCGCCCACCTGTTTTGTCCATCTACGTGACCAATTGTTCCCCAGCAGGTTACTGATTTAACGCTGATAATTTCGTCTCACCTTTTCGCGGGAGACGAACAATGAAAGGCGCAGCGCTCTCATTCAGAGAGAAACTGGGATATGGCATGGGCGATGCCGGATGTAATATGATCGGCGGTGCGATCATGCTTTTCCTTAACTATTTCTACACCGATGTGTTTGGCCTCGCACCCGCGCTGGTCGGTACACTGCTACTTTCTGTTCGCGTGCTGGATGCCGTCACCGATCCCATTATGGGCGCCATCGCCGATCGTACCCAAAGCCGCTGGGGGCGTTTTCGCCCGTGGCTACTGTGGGTTTCCGTCCCCTATGTGCTGTTCAGCGTGCTGATGTTCACCACGCCAGACTGGAGCTATGACAACAAAGTTATCTGGGCCTTTGTCACCTACTTCCTGATGTCGCTCACCTACACCGCCATCAATATTCCTTACTGCTCGTTGGGCGGTGTGATCACCAACGATCCCGGTGAACGCGTCTCCTGCCAATCTTACCGCTTTGTGATGGTGGGCGTGGCGACACTGATCCTGTCGCTCTCTCTGCTGCCGATGGCCGAGTGGTTTGGCGGTGACAACAAAGCACGCGGATACCAAATGGCGATGAGCGTGCTGGCACTGATTGGCCTGGCGATGTTCCTGTTCTGTTTTGCCACGGTTCGCGAACGTATCCGTCCAGCCGCGCCCAGTAATGATGATTTGAAGAAAGATCTGCGTGACGTCTGGAAGAACGATCAATGGGTGCGCATTCTCCTGCTCACCTTCTGCAATGTTTGTCCTGGCTTTATCCGCATGGCCGCCACCATGTATTACGTTACCTGGGTAATGGGGCAATCCACGCATTTTGCCACGCTGTTTATTAGCCTGGGTGTGATTGGCATGATGTTCGGCAGTACGCTGGCAAAAATCCTCACCGACCGCTGGTGCAAGCTGAAGGTGTTTTTCTGGACCAATATCGCGCTGGCACTCTTCTCATGCGGTTTCTATTGGATTGATCCTCATGCGACTGTGGCGGTTGTCGTCGCCTACTTCCTGCTGAATATCCTGCATCAAATCCCGTCACCGCTGCATTGGTCGCTGATGGCGGATGTCGATGATTATGGTGAATGGAAAACGGGGAAACGCATCACCGGCATGAGCTTCTCCGGTAACCTGTTCTTCCTCAAAGTGGGTCTGGCGGTGGCCGGTGCGATGGTTGGTTTCCTGCTGTCTATTTATGGCTATGACGCGGGTGCAAAGCAGCAGGCTCCCAACGCCATCAACGGCATCATGCTGCTGTTTACCGTGATTCCCGGTGTCGGCTATCTGATCACCGCCGGTGTAGTGCGCTTGCTGAAGGTGGATCGCAAACTCATGCGCATCATTCAAGATGATCTTGCGCTACGCCGTGCCAATGCACGTGAATTATCCCCTGCCTCCCTGACTGTCACCCCGCAACCTGGAGAGATCAAATGAGCTGGCCAAATCCCTTTATTACCCAACGCGCCGATCCATTTATCCTGCGTCATGGCGAAGGCTACTACTTCGTGGCATCGGTGCCAGAGTATGACCGACTCGAAATTCGTCACGCCGACACGCTGAACGGCCTGATTGAGGCGGAAGCGGTGACGGTGTGGCGTAAACCCGAAACCGGACCATTCAGTGCGTTGATTTGGGCGCCGGAACTGCATCACATCAATGGACAATGGGTGATTTACTTTGCTGCTGCCCCAACGCGCGACATCAAAGATGGCCTGTTTCAGCATCGCATGTATGCGCTGGTGTGTGATGACAGCGATCCGCTTTCCGGCCACTGGCAACCTGTTCGCCGAGTGTTTACCCCAATCGACTCTTTCTCGCTTGATGCGACGCATTTCGTGCATCAGGGCAAAAACTGGTATCTGTGGGCACAGAAGGATCCCGCTATTCCGGGTAATTCCAATCTCTATCTCGCGGAATTGCTTAATCCCTGGACGCTGAAAAGCGCACCGGTGATGCTCAGCCGGCCGGAGTATGAGTGGGAGTGCGCAGGCTTTAGCGTCAATGAAGGCCCAGCAGTTATTCATCACGGCGATCGGCTGTTTGTCACCTATTCCGCCAGCGCAACTGATGAGAATTACTGCCTGGGAATGCTCAGCATCGACATGATGGCCGATCCGCTCGACAGCACTGCCTGGCAGAAATCTGCGCGTCCAGTCTTCACCACCAGCTGGGAAAATCAGCAGTATGGGCCGGGGCATAACAGCTTTACGCGGGACGAAAACGGCAGGGACGTGCTGGTGTATCACGCGCGGAATTACACGGAAATTGAAGGCGACCCGTTATGGGATCCGAATCGCCATACACGACTGAAGTACATTGAATGGCGCGAAGACGGCACACCGGATTTCGGTGTACCGCCTGCCGATCACACCAGCGTGCCGTAAATGGTCAGCAACGCGACCACAACCACCAGCACTAACGATATCCGCTTCGCCAGCGCCACGGCCACCCGTGGCGTTTCCACTTTATCCATATGCGGATCGCGCGCCAGCGAGAATTGGGCCAGACTGGTCAGCACCTGATATTGCGAACGATGCCGATCGCTTAGCGAGGCAAACCACGCAGGCAGTGCCCGCTCTCCGTGGCCTAACAGCGCATAAGCCACACCTGCCAGTCGCACCGGGATCCAGTCCAGCACGTGCAGTATGCTGTCTACACCTGACTGCGCGCGCTCCAGTGGAGAATGATGTTTTGCCAGCCAACTTTGCCAGGCACGCAAGAAGGCATAACCCACCAGCAGCACCGGTCCGTAAGGGCCACCGACCACAAACCAGAACAGTGGCGCGAGGTAAAAGCGGAAGTTAATCCAAATCAGCGCATTTTGTAGCTCACGTAAAAACTCACGC
This sequence comes from Candidatus Pantoea communis, assembly GCF_011752685.1. NCBI lineage: Bacteria > Pseudomonadati > Pseudomonadota > Gammaproteobacteria > Enterobacterales > Erwiniaceae > Pantoea > Candidatus Pantoea communis. Next base: position 121,559 of record NZ_VWXC01000010.1, on the reverse strand, counting down.
TCACTGCACTCAACGGGTACACCATGAATCAGTGTCAGTTCCGCTGCCATGGCCTGATGCGCCGCTTCATCATCGTGGCTGGCGGCTTTCAGGTAGCGATGATAGTGCAGACGCACAGAACCTGCGCCGATACACAGCAAGCCCACCACAATACAGAATGCCAGTTGTGCCACGCCAAACAGAATGCCTTTCAGACTCCACACCAACAGCCAGACGATCAGCATCGCGATGAGGGTCATCACCAACGTGCGCAGCAGTGAAAATCGCTGGCGTCCGCGAAACAGCGGCTCCAGACGATGATCCAGTTGCCAATGCTCACCCAATTTAAACAGGCGTTCCCAACCTAACACTAATAACAAGCTAAACAACGTCATACCTGCTCCTGCTGTTTCAGGGATTCTCCTGCCTGATAGACTCTTTATAGCGTATCCAGTCAAATGCGGGGCCTGGATCGGTTTTGCGCTGTGGCGCGATATCGCTGTGTCCGGTGATGCGTTCCAGCGTCAGCGGATAGTGCTTAAGCAACAAGGCCGTGACCTTTTTTAACGTCTTATACTGCGCGTCGGTATACGGCAACGTATCCGTGCCTTCCAGCTCAATGCCCATCGAGAAATCATTACAGTTTTCTCGCCCGGCAAATTGCGACACACCGGCATGCCATGCACGCTGATCAAACGAAACATACTGCACCAACTCACCATCACGACGAATCAGGCAGTGCGCCGCCACGCGCAGCTGCGCGATATCGGCAAAATAGGGGTGAGCATCCGGCGGCAAGGTCCCGGTAAACAGTTGATCAATCCACGGGCCACCAAATTCACCCGGCGGCAAACTGATATTATGAATAATCAGCAACGAGGGAATTTCATTTTCCGGTCTTTGGTTAAAGTGCGGCGAGGGCACTTTGCGCGCGCTGGTAATCCAGCCATCTTCCAGTTTCATGTTCTAAATCCCAGGCTAAATCAGGCTGAGAATAACATGTTTCCCCTTTTCGGCTTGTGACTTAATGCGAATGGCGAACAGTGTTAAGGATACTAAACATTTCGGCTATCACGACTGGCAATAGGCTATAAATCAGGCTAAGGTGAGCGCAGTTAAATCCGATTAATGGAGTGGCATAAGCATGGCATCGCGTCGTTACGATCCCGATCATCGTCGTCAGGAACTGATTAAGCGTATTGAGCAGGACATCCCCGAAGCCGTTGCGCGCGCACTTCGGGAGGATTTGGGTGGTGAGGTGGATGCTGACCGTGACATCACCGCCCTGCTCTTACCGGAAGATAAACAGGCCGAAGCACAGATCATCACGCGTGAAGCCGGTGTTTTTTGTGGTAAACGCTGGGTGCAGGAAGTGTTTATCCAGCTTGGCAATAAAGTCACGATTGTCTGGCATGTTGAAGAGGGTCAAAATGTCGCAGCTGACCAGTTGCTATTCGAGTTAAAAGGTCCGGCCCGGCTGCTGTTAACCGCTGAACGAACTGCATTAAATTTCGTCCAAACCCTTTCCGGCGTGGCCACGGAAGTGAGTCGTTATGTCGACTTGCTCGACGGCAGCGAAACGCAATTGCTGGATACGCGCAAAACCTTGCCTGGCCTACGCACAGCGCTGAAATATGCCGTATTGTGTGGCGGCGGCAGTAATCATCGGCTGGGTCTTTCCGATGCCTTCCTGATCAAAGAAAACCATATTATTGCCAGCGGTTCGGTACGCAAAGCCGTTGAGAAAGCGCTGTGGCTGGCTCCCGATGTACCGGTTGAAGTAGAGGTAGAGAGCATGCAGGAACTGCAGGATGCGATTGATGCCGGTGCCGACATTATCATGCTAGATAACTTTAGCTTCGAGATGATGCATGAAGCCGTCCTTCTCACCGACAAACGTGCCCTGCTGGAAGTCTCTGGTAACGTCACGGAAGCAACACTGCCGCAGATAGCTAAAACGGGCGTCGACTTCGTTTCGGTGGGCGCTTTGACCAAGCATGTGCGCGCCATGGATCTCTCCATGCGTTTTCGCGAACACTAATTTCTCTCCTCTTACCGCCGCATCTCTGCGGCGGTTTGTGAGTTATCTTCCTGTTTACTGATACTTCTTCTGCAAACGCGGCGATTCATTACATCCTGCCTTCCAGCATTAAACCGTCTCACTATCGCTTTCAGACGCCGTTTTCTACCTTAGCCGCTCCACAACAAGGAGCTGAATAATGGATAGACAACAAGGTTTTACCCTCATCGAATTGATGATAGTGATTGGCATTGTGGCCATTCTTAGTGCTATTGGCCTGCCCAGCTACCAAAATTATCTACAACGCGCCGCGCTGACTGACATGCTGCAAACCATGGTGCCTTATAAAACCGCCGTGGAACTCTGCGCAATTGAACGTGGCGGCCCAACTCAATGCCAGGCGGGTGCAGGCGGCATTCCTGCTGCCAAAGGTTCACGCTATGTGGCCTCGCTAACCGTCGTGAATGGCGTCATCACCTTGACGGGTCAGGAGAGTCTTACCGGGTTGAGTGTGGAAATGACACCAATATGGAACACCACGGAAGGCTCTCTGGACTGGCAACGCAGTTGCACCAGCACCAATGCCAGTCTGCGCGACAGCTGTCTTGAACAGTTCCGCTTCACCGATAAGGACACTCACTGATGGCACAGCCCAATACCCCGATCCAGACCTTATGCGCACGTTACCAGGCGGTGATGCTTCAGCATGACGCCACATCACTGCGCGTCGCAGTAGCCGAGACGCCCGATCCGCTGCTGCTGGAAGCCCTGCAATTCGCCAGTCAGTGCAAAGTGGAAGTCGAGTGCTGGCCAGCGGCACGACTGGAGCAACTCCTGCACAACCCTGCTGACTCGGCGACGTTGCACGAACCGGCCGCTACCGAAACAGCGATTAATGCCGTTGAACAGATTTTGCGCCAGGCGATCCAACGCCGTGCTTCTGACGTGCATTTTGAACCTCAGCAGCAGGGGTTACGCGTCCGATTACGTATTGATGGCGTCTTGCACAAACTGTCACATTTGCCAGATGCACCTACGGCTGCGGTGCTTGCCAGACTGAAAATCCTCGGCGGGCTGGATATCGCCGAGCGTCGCTTGCCACAAGATGGGCAATTCACACTGAACCTTGACGATCAACAGGCCGCATTTCGCCTTTCTACTTTACCCATTAGTCACGGTGAGAAAGCCGTGGTGAGACTGCTGCAAAGTGAAAACAGCGCGATCGCACTGGATAAACTCGGCATGCCGGTTACCCAACTCCGGTTACTGAAGCACGCGCTGGCTAAACCTCAGGGACTGATACTGGTTACCGGGCCTACCGGCAGCGGTAAAACCTTCACTCTCTACAGCGGATTAAGCGCTCTGAATGTGCCGGATAAAAATGTCTGCAGTGTAGAGGATCCCGTTGAAATTCCATTAGAGGGCATTAACCAGACGCAAATCCAACCGCGTAGCGGGCTCGATTTTAACCGTGTACTGCGGGCTCTGCTGCGACAGGATCCGGATGTGATTATGGTGGGTGAAATCCGCGATGCCGAAACGGCCAGCATTGCCGTTAAAGCGGCGCAGACCGGACATCTGGTGCTATCAACATTGCACACCAATTCGACGGCGGAAACGCTCACGCGTCTGCGACAGATGGATATTCCCGGTTACCTGCTCGGCCCGGCATTACAGTTAGTCATCGCGCAGCGTCTGGTACGACGGCTCTGCGAGCACTGCCGCCAGCCAGCACAAGCCCTGGCACATCTGCCACACAGCATTTGGCCTGGCACCTTACAAACATGGCGCGCGCCAGGCTGTGACCACTGCTTCTCGGGCTATTACGGACGCCTGGCGTTGTTTGAGGTGCTGCCGATGAGTAACAAGTTACAAAACGCGATTTCAGCCGATATGCCGCTGGAGCACATCATCTCACTGGCCAATGAAGGCGGGATGAAAACCCTGCTCGCCGCCGGGTTGGAGGCGGTGAGTCGCGGTGACACCTCCTTTGAAGAAGTTCAGCGGGTTGTGGGATTGGAGGATGGCTAATCTCTACCATTATCGCTGGCAAGCGCTGGACACGCTGGGCGCGTTACGGCAAGGAACCTCATTAGTTGCCAGTCAGGAAGTGCTCCTGCAGCAACTCTCAGATCGCGGTATGCTGCCGGTTAGCTGGCAGCGTGGGCAATGCTGGCGCACGCGTGACTGGAAGTGGCAGCACAAAATTGACCTTGTTCGCCAGTTGGCGACCTTGCTCAAGGCAGGATTGCCGCTGGCGGAGAGTCTGACGTTGCTGGCTGAGGGGCACCCCCATGCTGGCTGGCGCGAACTGCTTAATGAATTGCAACGTCGGGTAATGGCCGGAGAGGCATTTTCATCTGCACTTCGCGCCTGGCCGCAGATCTTCCCCGCGCTGTTTCCGGCATTAATGGAAGTGGGTGAACTCACCGGTCAGCTTGATGAATGCTGTCGCCAGCTGGCGTTACAGCAAAGCAAGCAACAGCACTTGAGACAGAAAGTGGTTAAAGCTCTGCGCTATCCATTGTTTATCTTGCTGGTGGCGCTGGCGGTGAGTGCGGGCATGTTGCTGTTTGTGCTGCCCGAATTTGTCTCCGTGTATGCCAGTTTTGATGCCCCCCTTCCCGCCTTCACCGCCGCCGTGATGAGTCTGTCAGCGTTTTTACAACAGGCAGCGCTCCCCCTGGCGATAACGATAATGTGCTTATTGTTCGGCGCAAGGTGGGTTTACCGTGGTTCTGTGCACTGGCAAATACGTGTTCATCGCTGGCTATTGCGTCTGCCGTTGCTTTCAACACTCTGGCGCGGTGGTCAGCTCAGCCAGATTTACGCCATCCTGCAATTAACGCAGCAGGCTGGACTCACGTTATTACAAAGTCTGCAAGCCGTTGAGGTCACGCTGGGATCGCCACTGTGGCGTGAAGCGATTATCGCGTTACAGCGGCATATCGCTGGCGGCTTACCACTGCATCAGGCTATGCAGCATCATCTGCTTTTCACCGCGCTCTGTGCACAACTGATCCGTGTCGGTGAGGAAGCGGGGGCGCTGGATGTCATGCTGGCACGATTAGCGGAGTGGCATGAAGCACAAACGCTGATGCGGGCTGATGCACTGGCGGCTTCGCTCGAACCCTTGATGATGATCGTGATCGGTGGAATTGTCGGGACGTTAGTGATTGCCATGTATCTGCCGGTATTTGGCTTAGGGGATGCGATTCGTTGACAGATGCGCACGGTGCGCACCTGTCTTCAACCTTCAACCTTCAACCTTCAACCTTCAACCTTCAACCGCCGATAATCGACTTTCAGCCATCAGCCATCAGCCATCAGCCATCAGCCATCAGCCATCAGCCATCAGCCATCAGCGCGTGAATACCCGATTTTCCTGTTCCGCCACACGAATAAACGTGGTGCGCTTTGTCAGTTCTTTAAGGCGTGCTGCACCTACGTAAGTGCAGGCCGAACGCAGGCCGCCGAGGATATCCTTCACGGTGTCCTCCACCGGGCCGCGCAGCGGCAGACGAACGGTTTCCCTTCCGCAGCACGATACTGGGCAACACCGCCGACATGGCGTTTCATCGCGGATTCTGAGCTCATACCATAGAACAACATAAACTGCTCGCCCTGCTCTTCGACGATGTTTCCTTCGCACTCATCGTGCGCCGCCAGCATGCCGCCGAGCATGACAAAATCTGCACCGCCGCCGAAAGCTTTCGCGATATCCCCCGGCACCGAACAGCCGCCATCGCTGACGATCTGTCCGCCGAGACCGTGCGCCGCATCTGCACACTCAATCACCGCAGACAGCTGCGGGTATCCAACGCCGGTTTTCACACGTGTAGTGCAGACCGAACCGGGACCAATGCCGACTTTGACGATATCCGCGCCAGAGAGGATCAACTCCTCGACCATTTCACCGGTGACCACATTTCCCGCGCAAATGGTTTTGCCTGGGAAACTTTCACGCACTCGCTGCAGGAACTCAACAAAGTGCTCGGAGTAACCGTTGGCAACATCAATGCAGATGAAATTGAGCTGAGGCGATAAAGCGAGAACAGCGGCGAGCTTAACGAAATCGGCTTCGGAGGTACCGGATGACACCATCACATGCCCAAGCACTGCAGCCGGCACGCGCTGGATAAATGCCTGCCAGGCTTCCACGCTGTAATGTTTATGCACTGCCGTCAGGACATTGAAGCCCGCCAGTGCTTCGGCCATGGTGAATGTGCCCACGGTGTCCATATTGGCGGCAATCACCGGAACGCCGGTCCAGTTCAGACCTGAATGCTTGAAAGTGTAGGTGCGTTCGAGTTCAACCTCAGAACGGCTTTTCAGGGTGGAGCGTTTGGGGCGGATCAAAACATCTTTAAAGCCCAGTTTTAAATCTTCTTCAATACGCATAGCTGAGTGTCCTGGTTAGTGACGACGAACCGCAGTTCGGGTAGCGCTCACGGCTCCAGTGTCGTTATCATACGCGCCATTCGTTCCGCGACAAGACTGCGAATTTCACTTTATTTAAGCTACAATCCCTTAAATTTAGCTGAGAAAATTGATTGTGATCATGCTCTCATCTTATTGCGGCTGATGGTCGCCCAATGAAGACAATTTTGAGAGAACGCTATGCCTTTTACCGTTGCGCTCACCGGAGGAATTGGCAGTGGTAAAAGCACCATTGCCAACGCTTTCACCGCGCTAGGCGTTGATATTATTGATGCTGATGTGATTGCGCGAGAAGTGGTTGAACCTGGTTCACCCGCCCTGCAGGCGATCGTTAAACGCCATGGTGAGTCAATATTGACCGCCGAAGGAGCGTTGTATCGGGCACGGCTGCGCGAGATTATTTTTCAGCAGCCGAAAGAAAAAAACTGGCTAAATCAGCTGCTTCATCCTCTTATTAATGCCCGTACACAGCAGCTAAAATCATTGGCAACGTCACCCTATGTGTTATGGGTGGTGCCGCTATTGGTTGAAAACGGGTTACAGCATCAGGCTGACCGGGTTCTGGTGGTTGATGTGGATGAAGCTACGCAGTTGCGGCGTACTCAGCAGCGTGATGGCATCACACTTAGCCAGGCAAAAAATATTCTTGCCGCACAGGCCAGCCGCGAGCAGCGTCTGGCCTCTGCGGATGACATCATCGATAACAGTGGTACGCCCGAGCAGGCGTTGCCGCGCGTTGCTGAACTTCACCAGCGTTATTTACGCCTGGCAGCAACCGGACAGGATTAACATCATGAGTACAGTCGTTCTGTTTGAACACCCGCTGAATGAGAAGATGCGCACCTGGCTGCGCGTGGAGTCATTACTTAACCAACTGCATGAAACGGTGCCCGTGGTGAATTCCGTCTCTGCATTAGGGGTATTTCGCATCATTGGTGATCTGTTAGATATCTTTGAGCGCGGTGATATGCGTACCGAGTTATTGAAAGAGCTGGAGCGCCAGCAGCAGAAACTTCGCGCCTGGCTTGATGTGCCAGGTGTGGACGAGCACACCGTCAGTAGCCTGCGTGACCGATTGAAACAGCAATCCAGCGAGCTGAATGCGGCACCGCGTATGGGCCAGCAATTGCGCGAAGATCGGTTGATTGGATTGGTACGTCAGCGCTTGAGCATTCCTGGTGGCTGCTGCAGTTTTGACTTGCCGAGTCTGCATATCTGGCTGCACCAGCAGCAGTCCCTGCGGGATACGCAGGTTAACGGTTGGCTGGCGTCACTGGTTCCTCTGCGCAATAGTCTGACCATGATCCTTGATCTGGTGCGTCAGTCAGGCGTATTTCGCCATCAAACCAGCCTGAACGGTTTTTATCAGGATAATGCCGAAGGTTCGGATTTGTTGCGCCTCCAGCTCACCCTCGAAGATGCGCTGTACCCGCAGGTTTCAGGCCATAAAAGCCGTTATGCCATTCGATTCCTGCCACTGGACAGCGAGCGCGGTGAAGTGCCAGCCCGATTGAATTTTGAATTAGCGTGTTGTTGAGGTTGTTATGCAGGAAGAGATGATTACCGTACCTTGTCCCAACTGCGGTAAAGATGTGATGTGGGATGAGCTGAGTCCGTGGCGCCCGTTTTGCAGCAAGCGCTGCCAGCTGATTGATTTGGGCGAATGGGCCGCCGAAGAGAAGCGCATTCCCAGCGATAGCGATCTGACCGACAGCGATGACTGGAGCGAAGAACAGCATTAATAAGAGATAAGGGGCTTACGCCCCTTTGCTTAAATTTCGTCAGCCACCAGGCGAGCGATAAGTTCGTGGTTGGCAGGAGGAAACTCTTCCGCGACTAAATCACGCTGTTCCACCCAACGCTGTGGCTGCCCTTCACGGCCGTACGGCTCACCGTTCCAACCTTCCACCAGGAAGAAGTGCAATGTGACGCGCAGATCGTCATAGCTATGATCGGCCAAACCAATCGCCTTCGCGGCTGTCACCTCAATGCCGGTCTCTTCCATTAACTCGCGTTTTAACGCTTGTTCAGCGGTTTCATCCTGTTCAATTTTTCCGCCAGGAAACTCCCATTTATTCGCCATGTAGGAGCTCGCCGCACGCTGGGCAAGGAAGATCTGACGGCTGGCATTGCGAATGATGCCCACTGCGACTTGCAGGTGTTTCATAAGCTGAATTCCGCTTTTAATTAATGAGCGCTGATAGTAATGCAGTCGCCAGGCAATGTTAACTCTGTGGCGACAGCCAAAAGAAAAAGGAGCCCGAAGGCTCCTCGTATATCAGGCCAGGCGGCCGTGACACTGTTTGTATTTCTTACCGGAACCGCATGGGCACAGATCGTTGCGCCCTACTTTGCGCTCCCCACCCTGCGCAGCCAGCGCGGCGGCCGCAGCGGTTTCGTCATCAACGTGGCTCAGCTGCTGCTGCTGTGCCAGACGCTCAGCCTCTTCACGGCGTTGCTGTTCCATCGCTTCGACTTCTTCCGGCATGCGCACCTGCACTTTGCTCAGGGTGCTGATCACTTCATACTTCAGTGACTCCAGCATGGCGGCGAACATCGAGAAGGACTCGCGCTTGTATTCCTGCTTCGGATCTTTCTGCGCATAGCCACGCAGATGGATGCCCTGACGCAGATAATCCATCGCCGCCAGATGCTCTTTCCACAGTGAATCCAGGGTTTGCAGCATCACGCCTTTTTCGAAGTTACGCATCATTTCAGCGCCAACCACTTCTTCTTTCGACGCATAGTTTTCATGCGCGCGGCTCATGATACGTTCACGCAGCGTTTCTTCGTGCAGGTCCGGCTCTTTATCCAGCCATTCTGCAATCGGCAGATCCAGATCAAAATCGTTACGCAGGCGTTCTTCCAGACCAGGAACATCCCACATTTCTTCCAGCGACTGCGGCGGAATGTAGGTGTCGATGGTGGCTTTGAACACATCTTCACGGATGCTGTTGATGGTTTCAGACACATCAGACACGTCCAGCAGTTCATTACGCTGGCTGTAGATGGCGCGGCGCTGATCGTTGGCCACATCATCGTATTCCAGCAGCTGCTTACGGATGTCGAAGTTACGACTTTCCACTTTACGCTGTGCGTTGGCAATGGCTTTGGTGACCCACGGATGCTCAATCGCTTCGCCTGGTTTCATGCCCAGTTTACGCATCATGTTAGACACACGATCCGAAGCAAAGATACGCATCAACGCATCTTCCATTGACAGGTAGAAGCGTGATGAACCGGCATCACCCTGACGACCCGCACGGCCGCGCAACTGGTTATCGATACGACGAGATTCGTGGCGTTCAGTACCAATGATGTGCAGACCGCCCGAGGCCAGAACTGCATCATGGCGCAGTTTCCAGGCTTCTTTGATGGCCATAATCTGCTCTTCTGAAGGTTCATCCAGCGCTGCCACTTCGGCCTGCCAGCTGCCACCCAACACGATATCGGTACCACGACCTGCCATGTTGGTTGCGATGGTGACTGCAGCTGGTTGACCCGCCTGTGCCACGATATCCGCTTCGCTGGCGTGGAACTTGGCGTTCAGCACGCTGTGTTTGATACCGGCGCGCGTCAGTTCGTTAGAAACCACCTCTGATTTCTCAATCGAAATGGTACCGACCAGCACCGGCTGGCCTTTCGCAGTGCAAGTACGAATGTCTTCGATGATCGCGTCGATCTTCTCTTTCTCGGTCATATAGACCAGGTCAGCCATATCTTTACGCACCATCGGACGGTTAGTTGGCACCACGATGGTATCGAGTTTATAGATCGAGCTGAATTCAAACGCTTCGGTATCAGCAGTACCGGTCATACCGGCCAGTTTTTCGTAAATACGGAAGTAGTTCTGGAAGGTGATGGAAGCCAGCGTTTGGTTCTCGTTCTGGATTTCCACGCCTTCTTTGGCTTCAACAGCCTGATGCAAGCCATCAGACCAGCGACGACCCTGCATGGTACGGCCAGTGTGCTCATCAACGATGATCACTTCGCCATCTTTTACGATGTAATCGACATCGCGAGTAAACAGCGCATGCGCACGCAGTGCAGCCGTCACGTGGTGCATCAGCATGATGTTGGTTGGCGAGTAAAGTGACTCACCTTCTTCCATAATGCCCTGGCTCACCAGCAGCTCTTCAACTTTTACCAGACCACGCTCGCTCATGTGAGCCTGACGTGCTTTCTCATCGACCCAGAAGTCGCCTTCACCCTGGAAGGTTTCTGAGTCTTCCTTCTCCTGGCGCACCAGGTGAGGAATGATTTTATTCACTTTGATGTACAGCTCGGAGCTGTCTTCAGCAGGACCGGAGATGATTAACGGCGTACGCGCTTCATCGATCAGGATGGAGTCCACCTCATCCACCAACGCGTAGTGCAGTTTACGCTGTACACGCTCTTCCGGGCTGAATGCCATGTTGTCGCGCAGGTAGTCGAAGCCGTATTCGTTGTTAGTACCGTAGGTGATATCCGCAGCATAGGCAGCGCGTTTCGCCACTGCGGGCATATTTGGCAGGTTGATGCCGATTGACAGACCCAGGAACTCGAACAGTGCACGGTTGTTTTCGGCATCACGCTGAGCCAGGTAATCGTTCACCGTGACCACGTGCACGCCTTTACCGCTCAATGCGTTCAGGTAAGCCGGCAGTGTTGCCGTCAGGGTTTTACCTTCACCGGTACGCATCTCGGCGATGCAACGCTCATTCAGCACCATGCCGCCAATCAGCTGTACATCGAAGTGGCGCATACCAAACACACGTTTACTGGCTTCACGCACCGTGGCAAAGGCTTCAGGAATCAGGCTTTCAAGACTTTCACCTTTCTTCAGGCGTTCACGGAACAGGTCGGTCTTGGCTTTCAGTTCGTCATCCGAGAGCTTGACGAAATCCGGCTCCATCTTATTGATGACATCGACAATTTTGCGCATACGACGCAGGGTACGATCGTTACTGCTGCCAAAGACTTTGGTTAACAATTTGATTAACATGATAAATTTTTCTCAATTCAGCCGCATTCATGCGGACTGGAAAATCTAAAACAGGATGTGGAAAATCGTTAGCTGTTAAGCAATGGCAGGCCCGGCGCGGATGCCATGAATAGCAGCCTGCCAGTCAGCAGAAGTGTGAATTTGAGGTTCGCGATGACGCAGCGTTTCCTGCGGCTCTAATGCAATAGCGGGTTGAGCTGGCGATGTGAGTAGCGCCTGCAGCGAATCGATTAACGCCAGCTTTTGTGCCGCCAGCGGGGCAGTATGACTCTCTTCCGCTTCTGCTGGTGGCGTCATGCTAAATGAGAGGTGGCGAATGACCGTGCGAATGGCATGCTGATGCCAGTAATCGACATTGAAATTAGGTCGACGCGCACTTTCCTGCAGACGGATTAAATGATCGAAATGAACAACATTGCCGACAAACAGGCTGCTGATGGGCGAGTCTGTCGCCGTGGACTCCGCACTTTGCGCACAGGCAGGCAAGCCCAAACTGGCCGCCACCATCCCTAACAAGAGATGAGGCCAGAAGTAGCGTCTGCCTAATTGTCGCCAGCGTGAGAAAATCCCGATCACAACCTGTCCACAGTTAAATAAAGTAATGAAGCCGTTGCGGTTATCCGCGAACCTGCTCATATGAGCGCCAGATAATAGCACTTATGTGGGGCCAGGACACCAGTGATTAAAGGGCTTACGGGGGATTTCACGTTTATTTGTACAGGCTTTCGCCAGTGATAGCAGAGAATTGAGAGCGGTCTTGCAGGAATAAAAAACAGGCAATAAAAAACGACAGCTTCCACTGACCGGAGAGGGTGTCAGGGAAACTGCCGTTTTTATGACTGACTTACGCCAGAACTAAATTTGGAGCTTTGAATGCCAGTGGCAGTTCAGCTTCGTCTTCGAAGGTTGCCCATTCCCAGGCTTCCTGCTTAGCCAGTACCGCTTGCAGCAATTTATTGTTTAACGCATGGCCTGATTTAAACGCAGAGAATGCGCCAATCACGTTGTGGCCACACATAAACAGATCGCCGATCGCGTCCAGCATTTTGTGACGAACGAACTCATCTTCAAAGCGCAGACCGTCTTCGTTGAGTACGCGGAAATCATCAAGACCAATCGCACAATCTAAGCTACCGCCCAGGCACAGGCCTTTAGACTGCAGATATTCGATTTCACGCATAAAACCAAAGGTGCGCGCACGACTGATTTGGCGAACAAACGCCTCAGCCGAGAAGTTTAACTGGTAACGCTGCGAGCTTGAGTCAATTGCCGGATGTTTGAAGTCGATAGTAAAGTCGAGTGAGAAACCGTTGTAAGGTTTGATCTCGGCCCACTTATCGCCATCTTCAACACGCACCGTCTGCTTAACGCGTACGAATTTCTTCGCACTGTTCAGCTCTTCGACGCCTGCATCCATCAGCAAGTAGACAAAAGGCGCGGCACTGCCATCCATAATTGGGATTTCGGGCGCATCGACTTCAACAATAATGTTGTCGATACCCAAGCCTGCCAATGCAGCATTCAGGTGTTCAACCGTCGATATACGCACGCCTTCATCATTCACCAGGCAGGTACTCAGCATGGTGTCGCGCACGTATTTTGCATCAGCCGGGAAATCAACCGGTGGATTCAAGTCAGTGCGACGATAGATGACCCCGGTATTAGCCGACGCAGGGCGTAAGGTCAGCGTGACTTTCTTGCCGGTATGTAAACCGACACCTGTCGCCTGAACAATACGTTTTAATGTCCTTTGTTTGATCATCGCATTATCTCGCAATATTACCCATCCGACCGCCAGTATAAATTACCAGCGGGCGAATACTTTAGCACAAAGAGCGGAGAATCCCAATTCTCAGGATATTCTTAGTCTGCCTGCTTACGCAGGAAGGCTGGAATATCAAGATAATCTGGCTCTTTATTGGACGATGCTGGCTGGTCGTTGACCACTTTCGCTGCCGGCTTCTGCTCCTGCGGCAACGGCGCCATGCCGTGCTGCTGGTAGCGATGATCCATCACTGGCTGCGAAGCCGGTTTGTTGGTTACCAGCGTAATTTCTGGACGCTTGTCCATGCCAATACCGGTAGCAACGACGGTCACGCGCAGTTCGTCGTTCATCTCTGGGTCCAGAGAAGTACCGATGACCACGGTCGCGTTGTCAGAAGCGAAGGCGCGGATAGTGTTACCCACGGTTTCGAACTCATCCAGACGCAGGTCGAAGCCCGCCGTGATGTTGACCAGCACGCCGCGGGCACCAGACAGATCGATATCTTCCAGCAGTGGGCTGGAGATCGCCATTTCGGCTGCTTCTTCAGCACGGTCTTCACCGCACGCCACGCCGGAGCCCATCATGGCGTAACCCATTTCTGACATCACGGTACGCACGTCCGCGAAGTCAACGTTCATCAAGCCTGGGCGAGTAATCAGCTCGGCGATACCCTGCACCGCACCTTTTAGTACGTCGTTGGCTGCACCAAAGGCATCCAGCAGAGAGATACCGCGACCCAGCACTTTTAACAGCTTGTCGTTCGGGATGGTGATCAGTGAATCAACATGCTTAGACAGCTCAGCGATACCCTGTTCAGCAAAAGCCATACGCTTTTTGCCTTCGAAGTTGAAGGGCTTGGTCACCACCGCAACGGTCAGGATACCCAAATCTTTTGCTACTTCTGCCACGACTGGCGCAGCACCGGTACCGGTACCGCCGCCCATGCCTGCAGCGATAAACACCATGTCTGCCCCTTCCAGCGCAGAACGCAGTGCTTCACGATCTTCCTCAGCTGAGGTACGGCCCACTTCCGGGTTTGCACCTGCACCGAGACCCTTGGTGATTCCGGTCCCGATCTGGATCGTCTGGCCAACCGCTGTCTTACGCAACGCTTGCGCGTCGGTGTTTACAGCGAAGAATTCTACACCTTCGATACGCTCGCGTACCATGTGCTCTACGGCGTTGCCACCGCCGCCGCCGACGCCGATGACTTTAATCACCGCGTCATTGGTTAATTCCATAGGTTCAAACATGATTTCTCTCCGTTATGTGCCTGTCGCCTGGAGATCATAAACATTGCCTGCATGATCTCCTTTTTCAAAAATTAAAACTCTTTCTTCAGCCAGCTATTGATACGTTTAAACCAGTTGCCCACTGAAGCACGTTTTTCCGTTTCTGCATCACCGTTCATGTGTGACTCTTTGCCGTAATGCAGCAGACCGACTGCAGTTGAGTAATACGGCTCCTGCGCATAATCCGTCAGGCCGGTGATGTTAAGTGGCTGACCAATACGCACCTGCGTATGAAATACACGCTGGGCGCAAGCGGCCAAACCTTCAATCTGTGCTGCGCCACCGGTCAGCACGATGCCTGCTGCCAGGTGGTGTTTCACGCCCTGCTGGCGCAGTTGCTCCTGCAGTTGCAGAATCTCGTCATTCACCAGATTCAGCAATTCGGTGTAACGCGGCTCAATCACTTCTGCCAGCGTTTGGCGTTGCAGACTGCGCGGTGGACGTCCACCGACGCTCGGCACTTCGACGTTTTCATCTTTGCCAACAATCGAACCCAGCGCACAACCATGGCGTACTTTGATCGCTTCCGCATCGGTTGGCGGTGTGCCGAAGGCATAGGCGATATCACTGGTCACCACATTCCCTGCATAAGGGATCACTTTGGTGTGACGCAGTGCGCCGCCGGTGTAAACCGCGATATCCATTGTACCGCCACCGATGTCAACAACACAGACGCCCAGCTCACGTTCATCTTCAGTCAGAACCGAGAAACTGGATGCCAGTCCGGCAAAAATCAGTTGGTCAACTTTCAGGCCGCAACGTTCAACGGCTTTAACAATATTTTTCGCCATATCATTGTGGCAGGTGATCAAGTGCACTTTCGCCTGCATACGCACGCCGGAAAGTCCCACCGGATTCTTGATGCCTTCCTGATAATCAATGGCATATTCCTGAGGAATAACATGCAGGATACGATGTTCATCGCGTACGCGTACGGATTTCGCCGTATGTACCACGTTCTCTACATCATCCTGAGTCACTTCCTCTTCCGAAATCGGAACCATCCCGATTTCGTTCTGACAACTGATATGTTTGCCCGATAAAGCAAGGTAAACCGACGAAATCTGGCAATCAGCCATCAGTTCAGCCTGGTCGATGGCGCGTTGAACGCATTTCACCACCGACTCAAGGTCATTTACGCCGCCTTTATCCATACCGCGAGACGGGCAGCTGCCCACCCCAATAATGTTGACCATACCATCAGGCAGAATTTCCCCAACCAGGGCGGCAACCTTTGCGGTGCCGATTTCAAGTCCTACTACCAGTTTTCTGTCCGTTGCCTTGATCATTGTGGTTTAGCCTGTGCCTGGTTTTGTTGCTGATTACTGTCCTGTGGCTCCAGCGGGGCCGCTGCCCAGCCTACTGCGGCACCGGAGTCGTAGCGCAAATCGACATAGGTAATGCGCTTGTTCTGACTCTGGCCCTGCTGCAGCAGCTCCGGATAGAGCTCAATAAAACGGTTCAGACGCTTCATGGTGTCGCTGCGTCCCAGTTCGATGCGCACATCGTCGCTGGTCACTAACTGCCACGAGCGCCGCGCCGTCATCGACGCGACCTTCAGGGTAAACTTGCCGGCTTTGAGCACATCACTCATGGTGTGATAGCCCGCCAACACCTCTGTTTCACTGCCTTCCGGGCCATATAACATCGGCAATGTTTCTTTACCGATATGACTGGCCGGGACGCTGAAGGAGACGCCATCGGCGTCTACCATGTGTGAGTCATTCCAGCGTGCCACCGGAACATACTCCACCAGGTTAATCTTCAGCTCATCAGGCCACTGCTTACGCACACTGACCTGTTTAATCCAGGGTAAACGCTCAATCTGTTGCTGGATGATGTCCACGTTTTGCGACATAAACGTGCCAGGTGCACCGAGCGACAAAATGGCCTGGCGAATGTCATCATGCGTGGTGTAATGCGTTTCCCCGGTCACCACCAGCTTAGAAAGCGGTAAACGCGACGCATCATTCATCCACTTCAGCACCACCAGCCCACCGGCAGCCATGATGCCCAACACAATCAGCAGGAATACGACGCCAAACAGTCGGGCACCGTTGCTACGCCCGGTGCGCGCACGCTCCTGGGGTTCGCGATTTCGTACACGTATCGCCGCCTGAGACATATCAGTCAGCCAGTTCCAGAATACGCGCCACCAGCTGCGGGAAACTGTATCCTGCCTGCTTCGCGGCCATCGGCACCAGACTGTGGCTGGTCATGCCCGGTGAGGTATTCACTTCCAGCAGCTGGAATTTCCCCTCGCCATCGGTCATCACATCGACGCGTCCCCAGCCGCTGCAACCCAGTGCACGCCAGGCTGCCCATACCAGCGTCTTCAATTCTGCTTCCTGATCGGCACTCAAACCACTTGGACAGAAGTATTCAGTATCGTCAGAAATGTATTTAGCTTCATAGTCATAGAACTCGCTGGCGGTTTTAATTCTGATTGAAGGCAGAATTTCATCACCCAGGATGCCAACGGTATATTCCGCACCACTCAGGAATGCCTCAACTAGCACGTCATTATCGTGGCGAAACGCTTCATCCAGCGCTGCAGACAAGGCTTCTAACGTGTTCACACGGCTGATGCCGACACTTGAACCTTCACAGCTTGGCTTCACAAACAGCGGCAGCCCGAGCGCATCAATGGCAGCCTGCGTTTGTGCGTCTAAACCCTGCTCCTGATGCTGACGCGTTAACCAGACGAATTTGCCTGAAGGCAGTCCCCTGCCCTGCCACAGCAATTTGCTGCGCAGTTTATCCATGGTGATCGCAGAAGCCATCACGCCGCTGCCGGTATACGGCAACTGGAGGAACTCCAGCACCGCCTGCAGCGTGCCATCTTCACCGCCGCGACCGTGCAGAGCGATAAAGGTTTTATCAAAGCCCTGCGCTTTGAGGTCCAGCACTGACACATCACGGGTATCCACGCCGTGTGCATCAATGCCCATCTCACGCAGACCAGCTAACACCGCACTGCCCGACATCAGCGACACTTCACGCTCTGCCGAGGTTCCGCCCATCAGGACGGCGACTTTCTCAGCCATGACGCGCCTCCGTTTTCGCAGCTGGCTGCAACGCAAGCTCAGCCAGTTTGCGGGCGATCTTGCCGATATTGCCGGCGCCCTGCACGATGATAAGATCGTCACCTGACAACAATGGGGCCAGCGCTTCCGGCAACGCATCGTGCTCAGAGACCAGAATCGGGTCTACCTTGCCACGATTGCGAATCGCGCGGCACAGTGAACGGCTATCTGCGCCTGGAATCGGCGCTTCACCGGCAGGATAAACATCCAGCATCAGCAATACATCAACCTGTGACAGCACGTTAGCGAAGTCATCGAACAGATCACGAGTTCGCGTATAACGATGCGGCTGGAATACCATCACCAGTTTTTTCTCTGGCCAGCCGGCACGCGCGGCTTTGATGGTGACATCCACTTCCGTCGGGTGATGACCGTAATCATCCACCAGCATCGCGCTGCCTGGATTGCCATTGACCGCTGCGGTATCAAATTCGCCCAGCACATCAAAGCGGCGCCCGGTGCCCTGGAAGCTCTCCAGTGCCGCCAGAATCGCGTTATCTTCAATGCCTTCTTCTGTCGCCACTGCAACCGCAGCAGCAGCATTTAAGGCATTGTGACGGCCCGGCGCATTCAGGGTCACTTTCAGCACCGGCTTATCCTGACGAATCAGGGTAAAGTGCCCCTGCGCGCCACGTTGTTCATAGTTTTCGATACGCACATCGGCGTCATCACTGAAACCGTAAGTGGTGACCTGACGGCCTACGCGTGGGATCAAATCGCGGATCACCACATCATCTACGCACATCACCGCACGTCCGTAGAACGGCAGGTTATGCAGGAAGTTGATGAACGTCTGCTTCAGGTTCTCGAAATCGCCCTGATAGGTATCCATATGATCCGCTTCGATATTGGTGACAATCGCCACCATCGGCTGCAGATGCAGGAACGACGCGTCACTCTCATCGGCTTCCGCAATCAGGTAACGGCTGGTGCCCAAACGCGCATGTGTGCCCGCTGCTTTCACCAGGCCGCCATTGACGAAAGTTGGGTCTAAGCCACCTTCGGCATAAATACTGGTAACCATCGCTGTGGTGGTGGTTTTGCCGTGCGTACCGGCAACCGCGATGCCATGACGGAAGCGCATCAGCTCAGCCAGCATCTCTGCACGGCGAATCACCGGGATACGCTGCTCGCGTGCCGCTACCAGCTCCGGATTGTCCTGAGCCACCGCAGTCGACACCACCACCACGCTCGCATCCGTCACGTTTTCCGGGCGATGGTTGAAATAAATGGTCGCACCCAATGAGGCCAGATGCTGGGTCACCGGGTTAGGCGCCAGATCCGACCCGCTGATGTGATAACCTTCGTTCGCCAACACCTCGGCAATACCGCCCATGCCAGCACCACCGATGCCGACAAAGTGAATGTGCCGGACGCGACGCATCTCGGGCACAATGGAACGCAGTTTTGCCAATTGTTGTGTATTCATCTGTCTCAATTACCTGTTGATCTCATTCGTACCTGCATTCAGGTACAGCCGGTCAAACCGACCTATTAATTACTTCGCGACGCGTGCCACTTCCTGCGCAACCCGATCGGTTGCATCAGGAATCGCTACCTGACGGGCTTTCTCAGCCATCGCCAGCAGCGTGGCGCGATCCCAATGGCGCAACGTGTCCGCTACTGCAGTCGCGGTAAATTGCGGCTGCTCGAAAATTTTGGCTGCGCCCGCTTGCTCCAGCGGCAACGCATTCCAGTACTGCTGACGGTCTTTGTGCTGAAACGGCACGAAGATCGCCGGTAAACCTGCGGCGGCAACTTCGCTCACCGTCAATGCGCCCGAACGACACACCACTACAT
Source organism: Candidatus Pantoea communis (assembly GCF_011752685.1). Taxonomy (NCBI): domain Bacteria; kingdom Pseudomonadati; phylum Pseudomonadota; class Gammaproteobacteria; order Enterobacterales; family Erwiniaceae; genus Pantoea; species Candidatus Pantoea communis. The sequence continues at coordinate 102,193 of NZ_VWXC01000010.1, read as the reverse complement.
CCGCCCAGGCATAGGCTTCCGCCATATCATCGATAAACTCGGTGACCTTGTGCTGCGGCTGTCCGGCATCGCGATACGCCTGTTGCACCGTCTCCAGCGCGCCTTTGCCGCTTTGATGCCAAATCGTGATGGCATCACCCAGTTCTGCGGCCACCTGCGGCACCGTCTGATTCAGAATGCGTGCGCCCTGGCTTCCGCCGACCACCAGCACACGAATCGAACCGCTGCGTCCACTCAGGCGATCAGCAGGCAGCGGCAGGGCCAACACATCGGTACGCACGGGATTGCCAACCACATCGGCTTTCGGGAATGCACCCGGAAACGCCTGCATCACTTTGGTGGCAATTTTCGCCAGCCACTTGTTGGTCAGCCCGGCAATGCCGTTCTGCTCATGCAGCACCACAGGAATACCGCAACTCCACGCGGCTAATCCACCTGGACCGGAAACGTATCCGCCCATGCCGAGCACCACGTCCGGCTGCCAGCGCTTCATGATGCGACGCGCCTGGCGCCATGCATTGAAGATGCGTACCGGTGCCAGTAACTGCGCCTTAACACCTTTGCCGCGCAAACCGCTAATACGGATAAATTCAATTTCGATGCCATGTTTCGGCACCAAATCCGCTTCCATTCGGTCAGCGGTTCCGAGCCAGCGCACCTGCCAGCCCTGTTCGATCAGATGGTGTGCCACCGCCAGACCCGGGAACACATGTCCGCCGGTTCCGCCGGCCATCACCATCAGCCGCTTGCTACTCATCGAGCACCTCGGGTAAACGCCTGCGCTTTTGCCAGACGCGTTTCATAATCAATGCGCAATAAAAACACGATGGCGGTCGACATGATGATCAGACTTGAGCCACCGTAACTGATCAGCGGCAGTGTCAGACCTTTGGTCGGCAGCATACCTGCGGCCGCACCGACGTTAACCAGCGCCTGGAAGCTAAACCACACGCCAATTGAGCAAGCGAGGAAGCCAGAAAAGCGCTGATCGATCTCCAGAGCACGGCGACCAATCGACATCGCGCGAAAAGCGACGAAGAATACCATTAACAGCGCCAAAACCACACCGACATAACCCAACTCTTCACCAATGATGGAGAAGATAAAGTCGGTGTGTGCCTCCGGCAGATACTCGAGTTTTTGCACCGAGTTGCCGAGGCCCTGGCCCCAGAATTCACCACGACCGAAGGCCATCAGCGACTGGGTCAGCTGGTAGCCGCTGCCAAAAGGATCTTCCCATGGGTTCCAGAAAGAAGTCACACGGCGCATACGATAGGGTTCAGCGATAATCAGCAGCACCACGGCAAAAATACCGGAGCCGATGATCGCCAGGAACTGCCACATTTTGGCACCCGCGAGGAACAACATCGCTAGCGTCGTGACAAACAGTACAACTACAGTTCCGAGATCGGGCTGCGCCAGAAGTAACACGGCCAACACCACCATCACGCCCATCGGCTTACAAAAGCCCCAGAAGTTGTTGCGCACCTCTTCCACTTTGCGCACCAGATAGCTGGCGAGATAGCAAAACAGGGAAAGCTTGGACAATTCGGCCGGCTGAATACGCAGTGGGCCGAGGGCAATCCAGCGCGATGCACCGTTAACCGAACTACCCACCACCAGGACGATCAGCAGCATTGCCACAGACGCCATCAGCATCACGTTGCTGTAGCGCTGCCAGAAATCCATTGGCACGCGCAATGTCACCAGCGCCATGCCTACCGCCAGGGCAATATAGAAAGCGTCGCGTTTAGCGAAGTAGAACGGGTCTTCGTTAAGACGCTGGCCGACCGGCATCGACGCTGAAGTCACCATCACAAAGCCGATAATCGCCAAACCAAAGGTCAGCCACAGCAGCGTACGATCATACAGCACCACTGGCGCATCATCATTTTCACGGCCGCCCATCACCCAATCGCGTAAACGCACGGAGAGGAAGCTGGCAATACCGGCACCTGGAATGCGCATCAGCTCAACTCCTTCGCCAGCTGCGCGAAAATATCGCCGCGCTGTTCAAAATTGCGGAACTGATCGAGGCTGGCGCAGGCCGGTGACAGCAGCACCATGTCGCCCGCCTTCGCCTGAGGGGCAATCTGCTCCATGGCCTGCTGCATCGTCTCTGTGCGCGTGGCGATCTCTGGGCGCAACGCCGCGAGCGCATCGCCGTCACGACCAAAGCAATAAATGCGCACGTTGTCGCCCTGCAAAAAGCGCGTCAGTGCACTGAAGTCAGCGGATTTGCCATCACCGCCCATCAACAGCCACAAGGTGCCTTTCACCTGCAAACCATTGAGTGCCGCCTCAGTACTGCCGACGTTAGTGGCTTTGGAGTCATTAATCCAGCGCACGCCGTTGGCTTCATGCACCAGCTGGAAACGGTGCGCCAGGCCAGTGAAAGTCGTTAACGCTTTCAGACTGGAAGCGCGCGGGATATTCACCGCATCTGCCAGTGCCAGGGCCGCCAGTGCGTTGGTGTAGTTGTGCTGGCCCACCAGAGTCATTTCATCAGTATTGAGCACCCTTTCACCCTGCGCCCGCAGCCAGGTGTTGCCCTGCTGCTGGGTCAGGTGGTAATCACCGAGATTAATGCCAAAACTTACACAACGTGCATCAACACCGCGAACCGGCATGGTCATACCATCATCGGCATTGACCACACAGACGCGGGCGTTTTCATAAATGCGCAATTTCGCCGCACGATACTGCTGCATGCCCAACGGATAGCGATCCATATGATCTTCCGTTACGTTGAGAATGGTGGCAGCCGCTGCTTGCAGACTGTAGGTGGTTTCAAGTTGGAAGCTGGAAAGTTCCAGCACATACAACTGTGCCGGAGATTTCAGCAGGGTTAGCGCCGGTAAACCGATGTTGCCACCCACGCCAACCTGCCAACCTGCTGCACGGGCCATTTCACCCACCAGCGTGGTGACGGTGCTTTTACCGTTCGAGCCGGTGATCGCGACAATCGGAGCCTGAGCTTCACGGCAGAACAGTTCGATATCACCGACGATTTCGATACCGGCATCCGCGGCTTCACTTAATGCAGGATGAGCAAGCGCGATGCCTGGGCTGGCAACGATCAAGTCCGACGCCAGCAACCAGTCACTGTTGATACCGCCTACATAGCGTTCAACCGCCTCAGGCAACTTGTCGAGGCCAGGCGGAGACACACGGGTATCCATCACGCGAGGCGTCACGCCCTGCGCGAGGAAGAAATCAACACAGGACAGGCCAGTGATGCCTAATCCGATGATGACGACTTTTCTGCCCCGATAGTCAGCCATGATTAACGTACCTTCAGCGTTGCCAGGCCAATCAGCACCAGCATCAGTGAAATAATCCAGAAGCGCACGATGACACGCGGCTCCGGCCAGCCCTTCAATTCATAGTGGTGGTGAATCGGCGCCATGCGGAAAATGCGTTGGCCGCGCAGCTTGAACGATCCCACCTGCAGAATCACCGACAGTGTTTCAACCACAAACACGCCGCCCATGATCACCAGCAAAAACTCCTGACGCAGCAGCACGGCGATGGTGCCTAACGCGCCACCCAGTGCCAGTGAACCCACATCGCCCATAAAGACCTGAGCCGGGTAGGTGTTGAACCACAGGAAGCCAAGACCGGCACCGACAATCGCGGTACAGACAATCACCAACTCACCCGCATGGCGCAGATACGGAATATGCAGATACTCAGCAAACTTCACGTTACCGGTCGCCCATGCCACCAGAGCAAAGCCTGCTGCCACGAAGACGGTTGGCATAATCGCCAGGCCATCCAGACCATCCGTCAGGTTGACCGCATTACCGGTGCCGACAATCACAAAGTAAGCCAGCAGCACATAGAACAATCCCAGCTGCGGCATGATGTCTTTAAAGAACGGCACCACCAACTGAGTGGCCGGTGTGCCTTTGCCCGCAGCGTAAAGCGCAAAAGCCACGCCAAGGGAAATCACCGACATCCAGAAGTATTTCCAGCGGGCAATCAGGCCTTTGGTGTCTTTGCGCACCACTTTGCGATAGTCATCGACGAAACCGATAATGCCGAAACCAATCAGCACCGCCAGCACGCACCACACATAAGGGTTGGATGGATACGCCCACATCAACACCGAGACGGTGATGGAGGTGAGGATCATGATGCCGCCCATGGTTGGCGTACCGCGCTTACTGAAGTGCGATTCCGGACCGTCGTTACGCACCACCTGGCCAATCTGCAGCTTCTGCAGCCAGGCGATCAGGCGCGGGCCCATCCAGAGTGATAGGAACAGAGCGGTCAGCAGGCTGACAATGGCGCGAAACGTCAAATACGAGAAGACGTTAAAGCCGGAATAAAGTGCGACCAAATGTTCGGCCAGCCAGACTAGCATGTTCCTTTCTCCTGTAAGCTCTCGACGACCTGCTCCATGGCGGCGCTACGTGAGCCTTTAACCAAAATAGTGATGTCCTGATGTTGGGACAGCAATCCGCGTAAACGTACAGTCAGCTCGGCTTTGGTGGCGAAATGCTCGCCTTTACCGCTGCTTTCACCGATCAACCGACTCAAAGTGCCGGTACTCAGAACACAATCAATACCTGCTGCCCTGGCGGCTTCACCCACCTGCTGATGGCAAGCTTCCGCTTCATCGCCCAGTTCGGCCATATCACCGACGACCATCACTCGGAACCCCGGCATATCGCCCAGCACCTGTGCGGCTGCTGTCATCGAACCGACGTTGGCGTTATAGCTGTCATCCAGCAGCAGTTGATTGTCCGCCAGACGAATCGGGAACAGACGCCCCGGTACGGGCTGCAGTGTTTTCAAACCGGTTTGGATGGCGCTTAGCGGGGCATCAACGGACAGTGCCAGCGCAGCAGCAGCAAGCGCGTTTGCGATGTTGTGGCGACCAGGCAGCGGAAGCGCAACAGCAATGTCTCCGCGCGGCGTATGCAAGGTAAACAGCGTGGCATCGGCGCGTAGCACGATCTCGCTGGCACGGAATTCTGCATCTGCCATCGGCTGTGGCGAGAAGCGCCACAGGGTCTTATCGACAAACTGCGACTGCCAGTTAGCGAGGTCGTTGCTGTCAGCATTGACGATGGCGGTGCCGTGTACTGGCAATCCCCCAAAAATTTCGCCTTTGGCTTTCGCTACACCGGCCAGTGAACCAAAGCCTTCCAGATGCGCTGCAGCGAGATTATTCACCAGCGCCGTTTCGGGACGCACTAAATCGGTGGTGTAAGCAATCTCGCCCTGATGATTGGCACCCAGCTCAATCACCGCGTACTCGTGTTCTGGAGTCAAACGCAGCAGCGTCATCGGCACGCCGAAGTCGTTGTTCAGATTGCCAGCTGTATACAGAGTTTCACCGCACTGGCGCAGAATTGCTGCTGTCATCTCTTTGACGGAGGTTTTACCGGATGAACCGGTCAGCGCAACCACGCGCGCCTTCGACTGCTGGCGCACCCAGGCGCCGAGCTGACCAAAGGCAATGCGGGTATCTGCCACCACCACTTGCGGCACATCTAAAGGCAAGTGCTTACTCACCAGCAGCGCTTTGGCACCGTTAGCAATAGCATCGCTGGCAAAGTCGTGTGCATCGAAACGCTCACCGACCAGTGCGACAAACAGGCTGCCATCAGCCACTTTACGCGTGTCGCTGGTCACATCATTCAGCGTCAAATCAGCGCCGTGCAGTTGACCACCACTGATTTCAGCCAATGTTTTCAAAGAAACCGGGATCATGCCATCACCCCCAGTAAACGGGCGACGGTGTCGCGATCGGAGTAATCCAAACGACGGTTACCAATGATTTGATAATCTTCATGGCCTTTACCAGCCACCAGCACGATGTCATCAGCATGGGCCTGCATCACGGCGTTCGTGACCGCTTGCGCACGTCCCGCGACCACGCGGGCGCGACCGGGATCAAGCAAGCCAGTCAGAATGTCATTCACAATCGCGGCAGGTTCTTCGCTGCGCGGATTGTCATCGGTGATGACCACGATGTCAGAGAACTGTTCGGCAATCGCGCCCATCAACGGACGTTTGCCTTTGTCACGATCGCCGCCGCAGCCAAACACGCACCACAGTTTGCCTTTGCAGTGCAGGCGGGCAGCTTCCAACGCTTTTTCCAGCGCATCGGGGGTGTGAGCATAATCCACCACCACTGTGGGTTTTTCTGGCGCCGTGAACACTTCCATACGGCCACATACCGGTTGCAGCTGAGCAGCGCTTGATACCAGCGCCTCCAGCGGATAATCGAGTGTCAACAAGGTGGCCAGTGCCAGCAGCAGATTGCTGACATTGAATGCGCCCATCAGACGGCTATCAAATTCACCGTCGCCCCAGCTGGAGCTGAACTGGATGTGCGCACCGCCATCGTGATAATTCACCGCAGTGGCTTTCAACCAGCGTCCACGACAGCCCGGCTGCAGATTGTCAGCCATGGTGACAGCAACGGCATCCGGCAGTTTCTCCAGCCAGCGACGTCCAACCTCGTCATCAGCGTTGATAATGGCTTCGCTAACCTGATGCTCAGAGAACAGCAGCCATTTGGCGGCTTCGTAACCCTGCATATCACCGTGATAATCCAGATGATCGCGGCTCAGATTCGTGAACACGGCAGCCGCGAAGGGCAATGCCGCCACGCGATGCTGCACCAGGCCGTGAGAAGAAACTTCCATCGCGGCCAGCGTGGCACCCTGCTCCACCAGATCATTTAATACATGTTGAACATCTACCGCGGAACCGGTGGTGTTTTCGGTGGCCACCAATTGGCCATATAAGCCATTACCCACCGTGCCCATTACGGCACCGGTTTCACCCAGCAGATTGGCCCACTGCGCCATCAACTGCGTGGTGGTGGTTTTTCCGTTGGTGCCGGTGACACCGATTAATTTAAGTTTTCCAGCAGGCTGCTGATAAAAGCGCCCGGCCAGTGCAGAGAGACGCTGCTGCAACTGCGCCAGGTAGATAACCGGGACGCCGTGCATCTCGCGGATATCTCCATCGCTGGCTTCGCCCTCGGCTTCGGCAATCACTGCCGCCACGCCTTGAGCAATAGCCTGCGGAATAAAACGACGTCCATCAGCATGATGGCCCGCCACGGCGATAAACAGATCGCCAGCAGCCGCTGAGCGGCTGTCTAGTGTCATGTCACGGAGTGGACGCGCCGGCGCACCCGGCACCCACGGGGCCAGTAAATCGCGCAGGTTACGATCGGTCACTTGATTCCTCACTTCTGTTCTTCACCAACTCGTCTTTATCAATTGTCGGCAGCGCATCCGGTTCAATGTTCATGGTGCGTAATACACCGCCCATGATGGCGCCAAACACCGGTGCAGAAACCGCACCACCATAATATTTACCGGCCTGGGGATCGTTGATCACCACCACCAGCGCAAAACGAGGGCGACTGGCAGGTGCAACACCTGCCGTGTAAGCAATATATTTATTGACGTAGCGTCCATCCGGTCCCACTTTTTTCGCAGTACCGGTTTTAATCGCGATGCGATAACCCTTGATGGCGGCTTTAACCCCACCGCCGCCAGGCAGCGCAACGCTTTCCATCATGTGCATCACCGTTTTCACCAGATCTTCCTGGAAAACGCGTTCACCCGCCACTGGCGGGTCAACTTTGGTGATCGACAGCGGGCGGTTGATGCCGTAGCTGCCAATGGTTGCGTAGACTCGCGCTAACTGTAACGGTGTTACCATTAGCCCGTAGCCGAAAGAGAAGGTGGCCCTCTCTATGTCAGACCACCGTTGTTTTTGAGGGTATAAGCCACTACTTTCCCCGACCAGCCCCAAATTGGTCGGTTTACCCAGTCCAAAGCGCGCGTAAGTATCTACGAGTGCTGAGGAGGGCATCGCTAACGCCAAACGTGAAACCCCGACGTTACTCGACTTCTGTAAAACCCCGGTAAGGGTCAATTCGTTGTAGCGTGCCACGTCCTTGATCTCATGACCATTGACGCGGTACGGCACGGTATTCAGTACGCTGTTCTCTTTCACCACGCCACGTTGCAGCGCGGTCATCACCACCATCGGTTTGACAGTGGAACCTGGCTCGAAGATGTCGGTAATGGCACGGTTGCGCATCACATCTTTAGGCGTGTTGGAGAGATTGTTCGGGTTGTAAGCCGGGCTGTTGGCCATTGCCAGCACTTCACCGGTGTTCACATCCACCAAAACGGCAGTGCCCGACTCCGCTTTGTTGAACGCCACGGCATTGTTCAGCTCGCGGTAAACCAGCGCCTGCAAACGCTCGTCGATGCTGAGCGTCAGGTTGTGCGCCGCGCGGCTGTCCACAGAGGAGATATCTTCAATCACGCGACCGTAGCGGTCTTTACGCACCGTACGCTCGCCTGGCGCGCCAGTCAGCCACTTGTCGAAGCTCTTTTCGATGCCCTCAATGCCCTGACCGTCAATGTTGGTAAAGCCGATCAGATGTGCAGTGACCTGACCGGCTGGATAGTAACGACGCGACTCTTCGCGCAGGTAAATGCCGGGCAGCTTGAGTTTTTTGACGTATTCGCCAATCGCTGGGTTCACCTGGCGCGCCAGATAGATAAAGCGCCCTTTGGGATTGGCATTCACGCGCGCGGCGAGTTGATCAAGTGGGATAGATAAGGCATCTGAAAGGGCTTTCCAGCGGCTGTCGAGTGACACACCGCCATGTTCCATCAGCTCTTTAGGATCGGCCCAGATGGCATTCACTGGCACGCTAACGGCCAATGGACGGCCAGCACGATCGCTGATCATGCCACGTGCAGTGGGAACAGATTGAACACGCAGCGAACGCAAATCCCCTTCTTTGACCAGCTTATCAGGGCTGATGACCTGTAACCACGCCACGCGTGACAGCAATCCGCCCAAAGCCAGTAAAATACAGCCGCACAGCAACGCAAAACGCCAGCTTATAAAGCTGGCCTTATCTTCCTGTTTTTTTAACTTCAGCGTTTTGCCTGCGCCGCTCATTGAGGTCTGCGATTCCTTATTTATCTCTGCACCACGATATTTTCCTGAGAAGGATCAACATGCTGCATCTGCAGCTTATCGGTTGCTATTCGCTCAACCCGGCTATGATCGCCGAGCGCATTCTCTTCCAAAATCAGGTTACGCCACTCGATATCGAGCGCATCACGTTCTAACACCAACTGTTCGCGCTGCGCCGTTAACAGGCGCGTTTTGTGCGTGGTGGTCACCACCAACACCGAGGACACAAGTACTGCAATCAGCAGCAACACCGGGATCTTGCCGAATCGCAGCAGGTCACCGCCGATGACGCCGGGCAGGCTGTGTCGCTCGTTGCCAATCATGTCGCGGTCCTCTCAGCAATACGCAGTACCGAACTGCGCGCGCGTGGGTTCTCGTTGACTTCCGCTTCACCCGGAATCAGCTTGCCTAAGGTTTTCAATTCACGTCCACCTAGCGCTTTAAGCTGGCTTTCGGTCATTGGGATACCCGCTGGAACTTGCGGGCCTCGGCTCTGATCGCGCATAAAACGCTTCACCAAACGGTCTTCCAGCGAGTGGAAGCTGATAACCGATAACCGACCGCCTGGCGCCAGCACCGACATCGCCCCTTTCAGCGCGGTATCGATCTCTTCCAGCTCGCTGTTGATCCAGATACGAATCGCCTGGAAGGTGCGCGTGGCCGGATGTTTAAACTTGTCCTTCACCGGCATCGCAGCAGCGATCACGGTGGCTAACTCTTTGGTGCGCGTCATTGGCTGTTCACGATTACGCTCGACGATGGCGCGTGCGATACGTTTGCCAAATTTCTCTTCACCGTAGGTCTTGATGACGAAGGCGATATCGGCTTCCTCGGCATTCATCAGCCACTCTGCTGCAGACTGGCCCCGTGTCGGGTCCATACGCATATCCAGTGGCCCATCACGCATAAACGAGAAACCGCGCTCTGCGTCATCCAACTGCGGTGATGACACGCCAAGATCGAGCAATACGCCATCGATCTTGCCGGTGAGACCACGCGCTTCGACATACTCTGCCAGCGCCGAAAAAGGTCCGTGCACGATCGAAAAACGTGGATCCTGAATTTCAGCTGCAGCGGCTATGGCTTGCGGATCGCGATCGATCGCCAGTAACTGCCCCTTCTCGCCCAGTTGCGAAAGGATCAGACGTGAGTGACCGCCGCGCCCAAAAGTGCCGTCAATGTAAATGCCGTCTTCCCTGATATTGAGGCCGTTAACCGCCTCATCCAGCAGCACTGTGGTGTGTTTAAAATTATCCTGCATAGCTATAGCGACAAGTCCTGCAACCGCTCAGATAAAGGCTCCTGAGCCGACTGTTCTGCGTCAATATCGTCCTTAACTTGTTGATACCAGGTCTGTTCATCCCACAGCTCAAACTTATTGAACTGTCCAACCAGCATCACTTCTTTGGTCAGGCTCGCATGTTGTCGTAGCGTATTCGCCAGCAACAAACGACCTGCATTATCCATCTGGCATTCACTGGCATGTCCTAACAGCAGTCGCTGCACGCGACGCTCAATCGGATTCATGCTGGATAAGCGCGCCAGTTTTTTCTCGATGATTTCCCATTCGGGCAGGGTATAAAGCAACAGACATGGCTGGTGGAGGTCAATGGTGCACACCATTTGCCCCTGAGACTCCGCGACAAGCAATTCACGATAGCGCGTTGGTACCGCCAATCGGCCTTTGCCGTCGAGATTGACTAACGTTGCTCCTCGGAACATGTCAGTCCTCCCCCCCAATCACCCGTTTTCACCACTTTATCCCACTTTTTACCACGAAACGAGTTTACGGAGCCTATGAAATCCTTGTCAAGCCGCAACGACAAGTGAATATCACTCTTTACAAGGGTGAGAATTATTTAGTGGAGGGGAATTTAGGGGAATGAATGGCAAAATAAAAAATTAACCTGATGAATAATGGAATAAAAATTTTCACGATTTGAAAAATGGCGAAAAATAAAGCGTTTTAATCGCAAAAGATAATTATCCCGGGATATGCGACAGCGGCTGCATTTTAGGGGATTTCTGAAAGGAAGCCCAGCACCATCGCGCCAGCTCTGCTACGCGTCACTGCTGAAGATGTAAACAAATAAGAAAATTCAGCGCAGTTAATTCGTTAGGGAAAGTGGTGACTATTTACGCTTTTTTACCCCAGTCCTATGGCAGAAAAATATCTGAATGATTAATAAGTGCGGGCAGCCATCTGCCCGCGATTTCATTTCGTACGTCGGCTTAATTGACCACGGCGGAATAAATTGCGGCGAATACGGGTTAATCCCGGCTTCGGTTTGCGCGGTTCATCCAGCGAGGCCAAAACTAATTCCAGCACACGTTCGGCGACATCGCGATGACGCTGCCCCACCGCCAGTACCGGACACTCTAAAAAGTCCAGTAATTCGTGGTCGCCAAAGGTGGCGATAGCCAGGTCAGTGGGCAGGCGACCATCCCGCTTAAGGGTAACATCCATCACGCCCTGAAGCAGACCGAATGAGGTGGTAAACAACGCATCTGGCATCGGATGATCTTCGAGGTATTTCTCGAACAGTGTGGCAGCCGCAGTGCGATCAAAGCTGTTGCAGTAGAGGTAATCCACCGTGCGTTCATCGTCTTTCCACGCATCGCGGAAGCCCATTTCACGCAGGAAACTGACTGAAAGCTCAGGCAAGGCCCCAAGGAACAGCACATTTTTCACCGGAAGCTGACGCAATTCAGCCGCCAGCGCATGCGCATCGTCCTGATCGGCGCCAACCACACTGGTGAAGTGTTCACGATCCAGCGCACGGTCCAGCGCGATAATCGGCAGCGGATCGTTGATCCAGCGCTGATAAAACGGGTGTTCTGGCGGCAGCGAGGTCGAAACAATGATCGCATCCACCTGGCGCTGCAGCAGATGTTCAATACAGCGCATTTCATTGTCAGGCTGATCTTCCGAGCAGGCAATCAGCAGCTGATAGCCACGTTGACGTGCCTGGCGCTCCAGATAATTGGCAATGCGCGTGTAACTGGTGTTCTCAAGATCCGGGATCACCAGACCAATTGAACGCGTACGTCCGGCGCGCAGGCCTGCCGCAACAGCATTGGGGTGATAATTATGTTCACGCACCACCGCCATCACTTTTTCGACGGTTTTGTCGCTGACACGATACTGCCGCGCTTTGCCATTGATAACGTAGCTGGCCGTGGTGCGCGACACGCCCGCCAGGCGCGCAATTTCATCCAGTTTCACGATGACACCTTAATTCTGATAAGCCAGGGCTGGGCAAATGTCCGCAGAGTAGCTATGGGTAAAACATTTGTAACATCTAACCGCAGAACACTACGCTGAGCAACCGCTTTTATCGGGCAGCACTCACAAGCGCATTAAATAAAAAAAACCCGGCATTACGCCGGGTTAGCTTGGAAGCAGGATGATAACTCTGCGGAATTAACGCATCACACGATCGCCACGTGACACGCCCACAATCCCTGATCGCGCCACTTCAACGATCTCAGCAACATCGCGCACCGTGTTGAGGAAGGCGTCGAGTTTATCGCTGGTGCCTGCCAGCTGAACCGTGTACAGCGTTGGCGTCACATCGATAATCTGACCACGGAAAATCTCCGCGCTGCGCTTCACTTCTTCACGACCGTAACCGCTGGCCTGAATCTTCACCAGCATGATTTCACGTTCAACGTAAGCACCCTGCCCTAGCTCGCTGACACGTAACACGTCCACCAGCTTGTGCAATTGCTTCTCAATCTGCTCCAGCACTTTTTCATCGCCGACCGTCTGAATGGTCATGCGCGACAGTGTTGGATCGTCGGTTGGCGCAACGGTCAGGCTTTCGATGTTGTAGCCGCGCTGCGAGAACAAACCCACTACGCGAGACAATGCGCCGGATTCATTTTCCAGCAGTACCGATAACACACGACGCATAATTAAGTCCTCTCCGTTTTGCTCAGCCACATCTCATCCATCGAACCGCCGCGAATCTGCATCGGGTAAACGTGCTCGCTGCCGTCGATATTCACATCAACAAACACCAGACGCCCTTTCGCCAGGGTATCCAATGCCAGCTGCAGCTTCTCTTCCAGCTCAGCGGGATGCGCGATGGAAATACCTACGTGTCCGTAGGCTTCGGCTAAACGCACAAAGTCAGGCAGAGATTGCATATAGGATTGCGAGTGGCGGCCGGAATAAATCATATCCTGCCACTGTTTCACCATGCCGAGGAAACCGTTGTTGAGGTTCAGCACCAGCACCGGTAAATCGTACTGCAGTGCCGTCGACAGCTCCTGGATGTTCATCTGAATACTGCCATCACCGGTCACGCAGATGACGGTTTCATCCGGCAGCGCCATTTTCACGCCCAGCGCGGCCGGTAAGCCGAAGCCCATGGTGCCGAGGCCACCGGAGTTGATCCAGCGACGCGGCTTATCGAACTGATAATAGAGCGCGGCGAACATCTGATGTTGACCGACGTCAGAGGTGACATAGGCATCGCCTTTGGTCAGACGCCAGATGGTTTCGATCACCGCCTGAGGTTTGATCTTGTCGCTGGTGCGATCGAACTCGAGGCACTTACGGCTACGCCAGCCATCAATGGTCTGCCACCAGTCGCGCAGGCTATCCAGCTCTTGCTTCGCATCGCTTTGCGCCAGCAGTTCCAGCATCTGCGACAGCGTCTGCTTCGCATCACCGACAATCGGGATATCCGCGCTGACGGTTTTGGAAATCGAGGTCGGATCGACGTCGATATGCATGATGGTGGCGTTCGGGCAATATTTCGCCAGGTTGTTGGTAGTACGGTCATCGAAGCGCACACCAATGCCGAAAATCAAATCGGCATTGTGCATCGTCATATTGGCTTCGTAAGTCCCGTGCATACCCAGCATGCCTACACTCTGGCGATGCGTGCCAGGGAATACGCCGAGGCCCATCAGTGACATGGTGACCGGAATATTCAGCTGTTCAGCTAACTGCAGCAGCTCCGCCTCACAGCCGGACATAATCGCACCGCCACCGGCATAAATCACCGGCTTATGCGCGGCCAGTAGCGTTTGCAGTGCACGCTTAATCTGTCCTTTATGCCCCTGAATCGTCGGGTTATAAGAGCGCATGCTGACCGACTCAGGATAGACGTACGGCAGTTTGTTCGCTGGGTTAAGAATGTCTTTTGGCAGGTCGATCACCACCGGGCCTGGGCGGCCGCTTGCTGCCAGCCAGAAGGCTTTTTTCAGCACGGTTGGGATCTCTTCGGCGTTTTTCACCAGGAAGCTGTGTTTGACCACCGGACGGGAAATCCCGACCATGTCGCACTCCTGGAACGCATCGTAGCCGATCAGTGAAGACGGCACCTGACCCGACAGAATCACCATCGGAATCGAATCCATATAGGCCGTCGCAATACCGGTAATGGCATTGGTGGCGCCTGGACCTGAGGTGACCAGCACCACGCCGACTTCGCCGGTCGCGCGTGCCAGACCATCTGCCATATGCACAGCGCCTTGCTCGTGACGCACTAATACGTGGTCAATTCCACCGACCGTTTGCAGCGCATCGTAAATGTCGAGCACTGCTCCGCCCGGATAGCCGAATACCTGCTTAACGCCCTGATCGATTAACGAACGGACGACCATTTCGGCTCCTGACAACATCTCCATTTTCTGCCTCCAGGCTTGAGGAACCGGATCCCGTGACGCGCATTGCCCCTGCGCCACTGACACCCAGCCCCGTATTCGCCAGTTAAGATCAAAACCTTATGTTTATGCTCAGATGACAGAATTCATTTCTGCCTTCCAGGTACAGGGAATCTACTTGAGTTGATTCTTTTAAGAGTAGGTCGATTACCATAACCGCAGAAAACCCGGCCTGCAAACGACAGGAGGCTGCGACAGGCTTATTTCGGCACAAAAGGCACTGACACGTGATAATCGCTCGCGAGGATTAAACTAATGCCATCCCACAACCACAGATGAAAATGCTGGTTTCATGATTATTTGCAGCGTGTTCTAAGAAATATGATTTTCATATTGCCTGGCCGGTTAGCCCACAATTTTTCCTGAATATTACTTTCTGGCGTGATTAACTTCAAAATCCGCTTCTTGCATGACATTGTGCTAAGCAACCCGCCAAATCTTGTTTTTATAATTGTACCAAAACCCCGATTAAACATATTAAATTCAATAACTTAAAATTAATTCGTTTTTATAAAAAATTTTTTAGGCTGTTTAAGCCATTATGCATGCAGCTAATTAATGCCAAAGCTCTGTGTAGCGGGATATTCGCAGCAGATCGCCCTTAACCGACAAAAGAAATACCCTTTCACTTAGGGTTGACTTCCCACAGCAATCCCAGTATCAATATGTGCAGCACAAAATTTACGAGGTTTGATTCATGTTCCATTCTTTCCGCCTACTCGGTCTACTACTAAACGCATTCAGTTTGCGCGGTAGACTTGTGGGTGGAATCAATCACTGATTCGAACCTGAAGAAGTTTAAAGAACCCGCGCCGATGCGCGGGTTTTTTTATGCTCGTTACACCGGCGAAGTTGAGTTAAAGCAAAAGGAAGATGACCATGAGCCAGCAAGTTATTATTTTCGATACCACTCTGCGCGACGGCGAGCAGGCATTACAGGCCAGCCTGAGTGTTAAAGAAAAACTGCAGATCGCCCTGGCGCTGGAGCGTATGGGCGTGGATGTAATGGAAGTCGGTTTCCCTATCTCTTCGCCAGGCGATTTCGAATCGGTGCAAACCATCGCGCGCTCGGTGAAAAACAGCCGCGTTGCTGCCCTGGCTCGCTGCGTGGATAAGGATATTGATGCCGCCTACGAGGCTTTGCGTGTGGCTGAAGCATTCCGCATTCATACTTTCCTCGCCACTTCGCCAATGCATATCGCCACCAAATTGCGCAGTACCTTGCCAGATGTGATTGACCGCGCGGTAGCCTCTATTAAACGTGCCCGCAACTATACCGATGACGTTGAGTTTTCTTGCGAAGACGGTGGCCGTACGCCTATCGACGATCTGTGCCGCGTAGTGGAAGCCGCGATCAACGCCGGCGCGACCACCATCAACATCCCGGATACGGTTGGTTACACCTTGCCGCACGAGTACGCCAACATCTTCAGCCAGTTGCGCGAACGCGTACCGAACATCGATAAAGCTATCTTGTCTGTTCACACCCATGATGATTTGGGCATGGCAACCGGCAATGCCGTAGCAGCGGTGTTAGCAGGTGCGCGTCAGGTTGAAGGCACCATCAATGGCCTGGGCGAACGTGCCGGTAACTGTGCGTTGGAAGAAGTGATTATGGCGATTAAAACCCGTCAGCAGATCATGAACCTGCACACCAATATCCATCATCAGGAAATCTACCGCACCAGCCAGTTGATCAGCCAAATCTGCAACATGCCGATTCCAGCCAACAAAGCGATTGTGGGTACGGGTGCGTTTGCTCACTCCTCTGGTATTCACCAGGATGGCGTGTTGAAGAACCGCGAAAACTACGAAATCCTGACGCCAGAATCGATCGGCTTACACAAAATTCAGTTGAACCTGACTTCACGCTCTGGCCGTGCTGCGGTGAAACATCGCATGGAAGAGATGGGCTACAAAGATTCCGACTACAACGTCGATGCTCTGTACGATGCCTTCCTGAAGCTGGCCGACAAGAAAGGCCAGGTATTTGATTACGATTTGGAAGCGCTGGCGTTCATCAACAAACAGAACGAAGAGCCAGAGTATTTCCAGCTGAACGAATTTAATGTGCAGACCGGTTCCAGCGTCACTGCCACCGCGTCAGTGCAGTTGGGCTGTGGCGAAGAGACCAAAGCCGATGCCGCGACCGGTAACGGCCCGGTGGATGCCGTATATCAGGCCATCAACCGCATCACCGGCTTTGAAGCAGAATTGGTGAACTACAAGTTGACCGCGAAAGGCCACGGCGAGAACGCGCTGGGCCAGGTTGATATCGTGGTGAATTACAACGGTCGTAAATTCCATGGCGTTGGCCTGGCGACCGATATCGTCGAATCTTCTGCTAAAGCGATGGTGAACGCCCTGAACAACATCTGGCGCGCCAAACAGGTAGAAAAAGAATTGCAGCGTAAATTTAAAGATCAGAAGGAAACGGTGTAACTATGACTCAGTCTTATCATATTGCGGTAATGCCAGGCGACGGAATCGGCCCGGAAGTGATGGCGCAGGCTATCAAGGTTCTCGACGCAATTCGCGCGCGCTTCGACATGCGTATCACCACCAGCGAATATGATGTTGGCGGTATCGCCATCGATCGTCACGGTGAACCGCTGCCGCCTGCCACCGTTGCCGGTGCAGAGCAAGCGAATGCGATTCTGTTCGGCTCTGTCGGTGGTCCAAAATGGGAACACCTGCCGCCAGCGGGTCAGCCTGAGCGTGGTGCACTGTTGCCACTGCGTAAGCACTTTAAGTTGTTCAGCAACCTGCGCCCCGCTTCCTTATATAAAGGCCTGGAAGCGTTTTGCCCACTGCGCAGCGACATCGCCGCACGCGGTTTCGACATCCTCTGCGTGCGTGAATTAACCGGCGGCATCTACTTTGGTCAGCCGAAAGGGCGCGAAGGTAGCGGTCCACATGAGCGTGCATTTGATACCGAGGTGTATCACCGTTTCGAGATCGAGCGTATTGCACGCAACGCCTTTGAAGCCGCACGCAAGCGTCGTAACAAAGTGACGTCAGTGGATAAAGCCAACGTGCTGCAGACCTCAGTGATGTGGCGTGAAATCGTTAATGAAGTGGCAAAAGATTACCCGGATGTGCAGTTGAGCCACATGTACATCGATAATGCCACCATGCAGTTGATTAAAGATCCATCACAGTTTGACGTGCTGCTCTGTTCTAACCTGTTCGGTGACATCCTGTCAGACGAATGCGCGATGATCACCGGTTCCATGGGCATGCTGCCTTCTGCCAGCATGAATGAAGAAGGTTTCGGCCTGTATGAGCCTGCGGGCGGTTCTGCGCCCGATATCGCCGGTCAGAACATTGCCAACCCAATTGCTCAGATTCTCTCGTTGTCTCTGCTGTTGCGCTTCAGCCTGAATGCCGCTGAAGCTGCAGACAGTATCGAGCGTGCGGTCAGCCGTGCGCTGGAAGCGGGCCATCGTACCCGCGATTTAGCCGGTAACGGCCCAGCTGTGAGCACAGATGAAATGGGCAGCATCATTGCTGGTTTCATCGCTGAGGAAAAATAATAAAATGAAAAGCTTATACCAGAAGTTATTTGATGCACATGTCGTCCACGAAGCACCAAACGAAACCCCGTTACTGTACATCGATCGCCATCTGATCCATGAAGTGACGTCACCGCAGGCCTTCGATGGCCTGCGCGCGCACGGCCGCAAAGTGCGCCAGCCGTCGAAGACGTTCGCCACCATGGACCACAACGTTTCTACCCAGACCAAAGACATTAACGCGTCGGGTGAGATGGCGCGTATTCAGATGCAAGAGCTGATCAAGAACTGTGCTGAGTTCGGCATTCAGCTGTATGACCTGAATCACCCGTTCCAGGGAATCGTGCACGTGATCGGGCCTGAACAAGGGATGACGCTGCCAGGCATGACCATCGTCTGCGGCGATTCCCACACCGCGACCCACGGCGCATTCGGTTCGCTGGCATTCGGTATCGGCACCTCCGAAGTTGAGCATGTGTTTGCCACGCAGACCCTTAAACAGGGCCGTGCCAAAACCATGAAGATTGAAGTGCTGGGTGAAGCGGCGCCGGGCATTACGGCGAAAGATATCGTGTTGGCGATTATTGGTAAAACCGGCAGCGCCGGCGGTACTGGTCACGTGGTGGAATTCTGTGGCCCGGCGATTGAAGCGCTGAGCATGGAAGGCCGTATGACGTTGTGCAACATGGCGATTGAGATGGGTGCCAAAGCGGGCCTGGTCGCGCCGGATGACACCACTTTCGCTTACCTGAAAGACAAGCAGTTCGCACCGAAGGGCGAGCAGTGGGATGAAGCCGTCGCTTACTGGCGTACGATGAAGTCCGACAGCGATGCCAAATTCGACACCATTGTCACCCTGAACGCGGCCGATATCGCGCCGCAGGTCACCTGGGGCACCAACCCAGGCCAGGTGATGGCGGTGGATCAGGCGATCCCTAACCCGCAATCCTTTGCCGATCCGGTTGAGCGTGCTTCTGCCGAGAAAGCTTTGGCTTACATGGATTTGCAACCGGGTATCAAACTGACTGAAGTCGCTATCGACAAAGTCTTTATCGGCTCCTGCACCAACTCACGTATTGAAGACCTGCGTGCTGCCGCTGCTATCGCCAAAGGCCGCAAAGTCGCGCCGGGCGTGGTGGCCATGGTAGTACCGGGTTCAGGTCCGGTTAAAGCCCAGGCGGAAGCAGAAGGTCTGGATAAGATTTTCCTCGAAGCCGGTTTTGAATGGCGTCTGCCGGGTTGCTCCATGTGTCTGGCGATGAACAATGACCGTCTGAACCCAGGCGAGCGTTGTGCCTCCACCAGTAACCGTAACTTTGAAGGTCGTCAGGGCCGTGGCGGTCGCACTCACTTAGTGAGCCCGGCGATGGCTGCAGCGGCGGCAGTAACCGGTCGTTTTGCCGACATTCGTGAATTGACTCAGGGAGCTTAAGCCATGGCGAACAAATTTACCCAACACACCGGAATTGTGGCGCCACTGGATGCCGCGAACGTCGATACCGATGCCATCATTCCAAAACAGTTCCTGCAGAAAGTGACGCGCACCGGTTTTGGCGCGCACCTGTTCCACGACTGGCGCTTCGAAGATGATGCGGGCACCGTGCCAACCCCAGGTTTCGTGCTGAACAAGCCGGAATTTAAAGGCACCAGCATCTTGCTGGCGCGTGAAAACTTTGGCTGCGGCTCATCACGTGAGCACGCCCCATGGGCCCTGACCGATTTCGGTTTCCACGTGGTGATTGCACCCAGCTTCGCGGATATTTTCTATGGCAACAGCTTTAACAACCAGCTGCTGCCGGTGAAGTTGAGCGATGAAGAAGTGGATGAGATGTTCAAACTGGTGGCCGCGCAGCCGGGTGTGACCTTTACCGTGGATCTGGAAGCGCAGACCGTCACGGCGGGTGATAAGTCTTACAGCTTTGAAATCGACAGCTTCCGCCGTCACTGCATGATTAACGGTCTCGACAGCATTGGTTTGACGCTGCAACACGAAGCGTCCATCTCCAACTACGAGACCACTCAGCCAGCATTCCTGCGTTAATGCCCTATTCGGTGCGTTTGAATGCGCACCGAATAGAGACGCACTGGATGTTTATAAAGTCGCCTTTGCGGGCGACTTTATATTTATTGGGCATCACGCACGCGCGACGCCAGCCCCAACGCCACAAGCGCCATCGCTAATGCCAGCCAATACACCGACTCATGGCCAAAGCGCTCGCTCAGCGTGCCCTGTATCAATCCCGCGATAATCAGACCGGTCGAGATCGAGGTGGTAAACATGGTGGTCGCCGCGCCCGCGCGTCCCGGCATCAAATCCTGGAACCACAGCATGCCAATCCCTGCGACGATGCCAATAAACGCCGCGTTAAACAGCTGCAACACCATCAATGCCGTGCGCGACTGGAATAACACCAGTCCGAGATAGAACAGAATCGCCGCCACCAGCGCTAACAGCACCAACTTGCGCTTACCAAAGCGCTTCGCGTAGTGTCCGGCCAGCAGCATGATAGGAATCTCCAACCCTGCCGCCGTCCCCATCAATAATCCCGCCAGTTTTTCCGGCAACCCCAATGTGGAGCTGATATACAGCGGCATATCGATGATATACATGGTGTTGCACGCCCACATCACCACCGAGGCGATAAACAGCATTCGCACCTGGCTATCTTTCCACGGACTGAGCTGGGTCAGCACCTGCTCTGGCGTCGCGGCCACGCGCGGCACTGAAGGCAGAGTGCGCCAAATCAGCAGCATACTGAGCAGGAAAATCGCCGCCGCCACGCAGAACAGCGTCACGAAGCCATAGTTAAGCGCTAAGGCGAACGACAGCGGCGGGCCAATCACCCACGCCAGCGACAGTTGCGCACGCATCACCGAGCTGAACATCACCACTTCACGCGCCGACCGATCGGCATATTCCCGTGCCAGCGCAAAGATCTGCGGAATCGCCACGCTGGCCAGCGCTGACAGCAACACGCCCACACTGATCAACGTCAGGTAATGACGATTAAAGGCGAATAGTAGCGCATTCAGTACCGCCATCAGGCAGCAAAACAGGATCAGATTGCGACGATCGCCGCGATTGTCCGAACGTTTCGCCATCAGCAGGCTAATTACAATCCCGGCAATCGCGTTGATGGTAAAAAATAGCCCGACCCAAAACGGTCGCACCTGCACTTCGCGCGTCAAAAACAGACTCAGCGTGGGTGCCTGCAACGCACCGGCGACACCGGTCATAAACGACACCGCCATAAAAGAGAGATAAACCGGATTGATACGACGCTGGCGCGTTAACAGCGATTTCATGCAGAAATCCCTTTGCGGAGAAATGAGGCTAAGACAAAGAGGGTAGAAGATTTCACAGCAAAACGAAAAAAGCCAGCAGAGAAAACGCTGCTGGCGGTGAAATGCACCCTACTCAGAAAAGGCTCCACGTCGGCGGAACCGCTGGCAGAGCGCCATTCATTGCTGAATGCCTCCCGCTCTTCCATTGCCTGGCAGTATGCCTCTAATATGGGGCAGGAAAAACTGAGCGATTCTGAGAAGGAGTTCCCCTTTTATGTCCTCTGCGCGACTGCAACAGCAGTTCATCCGCCTGTGGCAAAGCTGCCAGGGTGTGGATCAGGAAACCACCTTAAGCGATCTGGCTGAACGACTGCACTGCTCGCGCCGCCACATGCGTAATCTGCTGAATGCCATGCAGGATGCGGGCTGGCTGATTTGGCAGGCAGAAGCCGGGCGCGGTAAGCGTTCGACTCTGAGCTTCAATTACACCGGCTTAGCACTGCAGCAGCAGCGCGCCGAGGATCTACTGGAGCAGGACCGCATAGAGCAGTTGGTGCAACTGGTCGGCGATAAGAATCAGGTGCGGCAGATGATTGCGGCCCATCTCGGACGTAGTTTCCGCCAGGGCAAGCACATCCTGCGCGTGCTCTATTACCGTCCGCTGCCCAATCTGCTGCCGGGCTCGCCGCTGCGTCGTTCGGAAACCCATCTGGCGCGACAAATCTTTAACGGCCTGACGCGGATAAATGAGGAAAAGGGGGAAATCGAAGCGGATATCGCCCATCACTGGCAGCAAACCTCCCCACTCCACTGGCGCTTCTTTTTACGTCCCGCAATTCGTTTCCATCACGGACGTGAACTGGAGATGGAAGACGTTATCGCCTCGCTGGATCGCGTACGCAGTCAGCCACTATTCTCGCATATCGACAAACTGCACTCTCCCGCGCCCTGGACGCTGGATATTCATCTGACGCAGCCCGATAGCTGGTTGCCTTGGCTGCTGGCCAGCGTCAGCGCGATGATCCTGCCGCGCGAATGGCCGACGTTGCGCCATTTTGCCCGTCAACCCATCGGCACCGGTCCTTACAGCGTGGTACGCAACCAGCAGACGCAGCTGAAAATCGCCGCCTTTGATGACTATTTTGGCTATCGCGCGCTGATTGATGACGTGTCGATTTGGGTGCTGCCGGAAATCAGCGACGAGCTGGTGTATGCCGGCGTGAAGCTGCAGGGGGAAACCGCCGATGAGAAATCCGAAGAGAGCCGTCTGGAAGAAGGTTGCTATTTCCTGCTGTTCGACCAGCGCTCAGAGCGTGGTAAGGATGCCCATTTTCGACGCTGGGTGAGCTATCTGCTTAACCCGATTGCCCTGCTCAACCATGCGGGTGTGGGCTATCAGCGCTACTGGTTCCCTGCATACGGTTTCTTACCGCGCTGGCATCATCGCCGCGATCTCACCCCAGCCGAAAAGCCCGATGGACTCACGCAACTGACCATCAGCTGGTACAGCCATCATGTTGAGCATGAAGGGATTGCTAACGCCCTGCGCCCGCTGCTGGCTGAACAGGGCGTTGAGCTGATCACGCGCGAGCTGAGCTACGAAGAGTGGTTCGAAGGTGAAGGAGAGAGTGACATCTGGCTCGGCAGTGTGAACTTCACGCTTCCACTGGAGTACGCGCTGTTTGCCCAACTCTACGAGCTGCCGCTAATGCACCACTGCGTCCCGATTAACTGGCATGCCGATGCGGAGCAGTGGCGGCAAAAAAACTTATCCTTAGCCGATTGGAGTAAGCAGTTGGTGAACAGCGACTTTGTTCATCCGCTCTTCCATCACTGGTTACTGCTGGAAGGCCAGCGCAGTATGCGCGGTGTGCGGCTCAACACGCTCGGCTGGTTTGACTTTAAATCGGCCTGGTTTGCACCACCGGAGCTGTGACACTTTCGCGCTGTCACAGAAGTGTCTAATATAAGCCGTTCTCAACGGGGTGCCCTGGTATTGGGCTGAGAGAAACCCGTCGAACCTGATCCGGCTCATACCGGCGTAGGGATTTGAGATGAGCGATAACTCAGATCCTTTGCGACTCAACCTTATCTTCTCCTCAAGGAGCGCAAAGTGTTAAACAAAGTCTTGCCCGTGTTGCTGTTGATCTCTGCCCCGGCGTTGGCTGCCAAGCCTGTTCTTACCGTTTACACCTACGATTCGTTCTCTGCAGATTGGGGCCCCGGCCCTGCCGTTAAAAAAGCCTTTGAAGCCGAGTGCGGCTGCGAACTGAACTATGTGGCGCTGGAAGATGGCGTGTCGCTGCTCAACCGCGTGCGGATGGAAGGCAAAAACAGCAAAGCCGATGTGGTGCTGGGCCTCGATAACAACCTCGTGCAAGCCGCCGAAAAAACCGGCCTGTTCGCGAAAAGCACCGTCAACACCAGTAAATTGCAACTGCCTGATAGCTGGCATAACGACACCTTCGTTCCGTTCGATTACGGCTACTTCGCCTTCGTCTACGATAAAAACAAGCTGAAGAACCCACCGAAGAGCCTAAAAGAATTGGTCGAAAGCCCGGAAAAGTGGCGTGTGATCTATGAAGATCCACGCACCAGCACACCGGGATTAGGCCTGCTGCTGTGGATGCAAAAAGTGTATGGCGATAAAGCACCTGACGCCTGGCAGAAGCTGGCACAGAAAACGGTCACCGTCACTAAGGGCTGGAGCGAAGCCTATGGCCTGTTCCTGAAAGGCGAAGGCGATCTGGTGCTGAGTTACACCACCTCTCCGGCATATCACATCATCGAAGAGAAGAAAGATAACTACGCCGCTGCGCCGTTTAGCGAAGGCCATTATCTGCAAGTAGAAGTGGCTGCACAGCTCGCTAGCAGCAAACAGCCCAAACTGGCGCAGCAGTTTATGCAATTTATGGTGTCGCCAGCTTTCCAGAAGACCATTCCGACTGGCAACTGGATGTATCCGGTGATCAAAAGCGATCTGCCTGCCGGTTATCAGTCGCTCACCGTGCCGGCGAATGCGCTGCAATATAGCTCAGCCGAAGTGGCCGATCATCGCGCGGACTGGATTCGCACCTGGCAACAAGCCGTTAGCCGTTAATGCCAGCCTGGTTAATTCCTGGAAGTGCCGTTGCGCTGCTATTGTGCGCAGTGGCACTGCTGGCGTTTGGCGCCTTAGTGATGGCGGCGCCGGTCACTGACTGGCGTGCCTTGCTCACTGACAGTTACCTGCACCACGTCCTGGCCTTCTCGTTTGAGCAAGCGCTGTTATCTGCCCTGCTCTCGGTGCTGCCGTCGATTCTGCTGGCACGTGCGCTGTATCGCCGCCGCTTTCCAGGACGTAATCTGCTGCTGCGCCTGTGTGCCATGACGCTGGTCTTGCCGGTTTTAGTGGCCGTATTTGGCTTGCTCAGTGTTTACGGTCGCAGCGGCTGGCTGGCACAACTCTGTGGCCTTTTAGGCCTCAACTACAGCTTCTCGCCCTATGGCTTGCAAGGCATTCTGCTGGCGCACGTGTTCTTCAATCTGCCGCTTGCCACCCGAATGCTGTTACAGGCGCTGGAAAGTATTCCCGGCGAACAGCGTCAGTTAGCCGCCCAGCTTGGCCTGCGCGGCTGGAACCTGTTTTGTTTGGTCGAGTGGCCATGGTTGCGACGTCAGATCCTGCCCACCGCAGCCCTGATTTTTATGCTGTGCTTCGCCAGCTTTGCCACGGTACTGGCATTGGGCGGTGGACCGCGCGCCACCACGTTAGAGCTAGCGATTTATCAGGCGCTGAGTTTTGATTACGATCCCAGTCGTGCGGCGCTACTGGCACTGTTGCAGCTCGGATGCTGTTTGCTGCTGGTGCTGCTCAGCCAACGCTTCAGTAAAGCCATCCCTACCGGCAGCCAAAGCATTCGCGGCTGGCGTGACCCGCAGGATTGCTGGCATGCCCGGATCGGCGACACGCTGTTGATTGCTTGCGCGCTGATACTTTTGCTGCCGCCGCTCGCCGCGGTAGTGTTTGATGGTTTGCGCGGTGGCGTGGCGGGTGCACTGCAACAGCCCGCGTTATGGCAAGCGACCTTCACCTCACTGCGCATCGCCATCGGCGCCGGATTGCTGTGCGTGGTGCTGACCATCATGTTGCTATGGAGCAGTCGCGAGCTGCGTCAGCGTCAGCGCAACGTTGCGGCACAGGCAATGGAGCTAAGCGGTATGCTGATCCTGGCGATGCCCGGCATCGTGCTGGCCAGCGGCTTTTTCCTGCTGTTCAACGCTACCATCGGCCTGCCGCAGCGTGCCGATGGCTTAGTGATATTTACCAATGCGCTGATTGCCATCCCCTATGCGATGAAAGTACTGGAGAACCCGATGCGCGATATCAGCGCTCGCTACAGCCCGCTCTGCGCATCATTGGGTATTGCTGGTATTAATCGCCTGAAACTGATTGAACTGCGCGCGCTAAAGCGGCCCATTGCACAAGCGCTGGCGTTTGCCTGCGTGCTGTCGATTGGCGATTTCGGCGTGGTGGCCCTGTTTGGCAGCGCCGATTTCCGCACGCTGCCGTTCTATCTGTTCCAGCAAATTGGTGCCTATCGCGGCGCAGACGGTGCCGTAACCGCACTGCTACTGTTATTACTGTGCCTGTTGCTCTTTACTCTGATGGAAAAACTGCCGGATCGTCATGCTGACACTGAATAATCTCACTTACCTTTACCAGCATCTGCCAATGCGCTTCCGTTTTGAAGCCCAGGCGGGGGAACGTCTGGCGATCCTTGGCCCCAGCGGCGCAGGCAAAAGCACCTTGCTCAGTCTGATCGGCGGTTTTTTGCCAGTGAGCCAGGGAACCCTAATGGTGAATGGCGTCGATCATACGCGTAGCGTACCGTCGGCGCGGCCGGTGTCGATGCTGTTTCAGGAGAACAACCTCTTCCCACATCTCACGGTGCAGCAAAATATGGGATTGGGTTTGCATCCGGGCCTGAAACTGACGCGCGAACAGCAGCAACAGCTGGCCGCCATCGCTGAGCAGACCGGATTAGCCGAGATGCTGAACCGCTTGCCAGCTGAGCTTTCCGGCGGTCAACGCCAGCGCGTGGCCTTAGCGCGTTGCCTGCTGCGTGATCGGCCAATCCTGTTGCTCGATGAGCCCTTCTCTGCGCTCGATCCGGCGCTACGCGGGGAGATGCTGCAACTGGTGCGTTCGGTGTGTGAAAGCCGCAATATCACGCTGCTAATGGTGTCGCACAGTCTGGAAGATGCCCAGCAAATTGCGCCGCGCAGTCTGGTGGTGGTCGATGGTCGGATTTACTGGGATGGCCGCACCGCGAGCTTGATCAGTGGAGAGAGTGAAGCGGCGGCCATCCTTGGCGTGAAAAAGCCTTAAGCGAAGAACACCTTCCACAACAGATGGCGGAAGATGGGCATCATCGGGTGATACTGAATGGCGATAAATGCCGCCACGCCGATAGCCGCCGCCAGCGGTGCCAGCCAGCGTAAGCGCGCCTGCGGCAGATATTTCGTCGCCCAGTCAGTGGTTTTACCACTGCGCCACCAGCGCCACATCAGCCAGAATCCCATCCACACCAGCAACGCCACCAGCAACAGCAGCCACTTAAAATTGCCGCCTTGCGCGGCCTGCGGCACATCAATCGCCACACCGGCGAGGATACCCGGCATCAGATAAGCCGGCGGCCAGAGAATACAGCCAATCAGGTTGGGCGGCAGGAACTTGCGCACCGGCAGCTCCAGCATGCCCGCCGCCAGTGGAATTAACGGACGCGTCGGGCCGACGAAGCGCCCCACCAGAATGGTAAACATGCTGTGTTCATGCAGCGCGTGCTCAGTTTTATCCAGCAGGCCCTGATACTTTTTCAGATATTTCCAGCGGTGTAATGGCCCCTGAAACTTCCAGCCGATGCCATACGAGACCCAATCACCAATCAGGCAACCGGCAAAACCCGCCGCCCAGGCAGGATAAAGGCCAATCTGTCCGCTGCCCACCAGCGCCCCAAGGCTGGCCATTAATACGGTTCCTGGCAACAGCAATCCCACGAACGCCAGTGACTCAAGGAAGGTCACCAGCGCCACGGCCATCAGCGCGTACTCCAGCGATTGCGAAAACAGATGTTGAATCCAGGCTTCCATAACTATCCTCTGCGGAATATAGAGGCTGGATTGTCCGGAGCCAGCGCCAAACCGTCAAGGCAAGAATTGTAGGACGATGTTGACAGAGTACTGACAATGTCGCCACACACAGGCACTGTATAAACATCCATGATATACTTCAGGCAATTCATTTCCCGGAGTTCACGTGACCGAACCACGCGCAGGTTTTTTGCTTACCCGCCACTGGCGAGATACCCCAACCGGCAGCGAAGTGGTGCTGTGGCTGGCGACTGATCAGGGACCGCAGCGGCTGGTGCTACCGGCACAAGAGTCCGTGGCTTTCATTCCAGAAGAGTTCCGCCAGCAAACCGAAGCGTTGATCCGTGACGAGCGGCATATTCGTGTGCAATCGCTCGAACTGAAAGATTTCCGCCGTCGTCCGGTGTTTGGCCTTTATTGCCGCAGCCATCGCCAGCTGCAAAACCTGGAAAAGCGCCTGCGCGAAAATGGCATCGCGGTGTATGAGGCCGATATCCGCCCACCAGAGCGCTATTTGATGGAGCGTTTCATCACTGCGCCGGTGTGGTTCAGCGGCGAGGTGCGCGGCGATAGCGTGGTCAATGCTCGCCTGAAACCGCATCCAGATTACCGCCCGCAGCTAAGATGGGTTTCGCTGGATATTGAAACCACGGAACACGGTGAGCTGTATTGCATCGGGCTGGAGGGCTGCGGTCAGCGCCAGGTGTATATGCTGGGTCCACCCAATGGCGATGCCAGCACGCTCGATTTCGATCTCATCTATGTGGATAGCCGCCCGCAGCTGCTGGAACAGCTCAATGCCTGGTTCGCCCGTCACGATCCTGACGTGATCATCGGCTGGAGCGTAGTGCAGTTCGATCTGCGCGTCCTGCAAAAACACGCCGATCGTTATGGCATTCCGCTGCGCTTAGGACGCCAAAATCAGGCGCTGGAGTGGCGCGAGCACGGCTTTAAGCCTGGCGTCTTCTTCGCACA
Organism: Candidatus Pantoea communis; assembly: GCF_011752685.1. Taxonomy (NCBI): domain Bacteria; kingdom Pseudomonadati; phylum Pseudomonadota; class Gammaproteobacteria; order Enterobacterales; family Erwiniaceae; genus Pantoea; species Candidatus Pantoea communis. Next base: position 73,628 of record NZ_VWXC01000010.1, on the reverse strand, counting down.
AGCCACAGGACGGTTGGTGATTGATGGTATTGAAGCGCTGAAGTCCGCTTTCTGGGATTTCCCCTCCTTTAGTCTCGAAGCTGTATCCCGTCAGTTGCTTGGCGAAGGCAAAGCCATTGATAACCCGTGGCAGCGTATGGAAGAGATCAACTGGCGCTTTGCCCATGACAAACCGGCGCTGGCGAAGTACAACCTGAAAGATTGCGAGTTGGTGACGCGCATTTTCCATCACACTGCCATCATGCCGTTTCTGCTGGAACGCGCCACGGTCAATGGCCTGGCGGTCGATCGTCACGGCGGTTCGGTGGCGGCGTTTGGTCATCTTTATATTCCGCGTATGCATCGCGCAGGATTCGTGGCGCCTAACCTTGGTGAAGTGGCACCCGAAGCCAGCCCCGGCGGTTATGTGATGGACTCACGGCCCGGCCTGTACGACTCGGTGCTGGTGCTCGATTACAAAAGCCTTTATCCCTCCATTATTCGCACCTTTCTGATCGATCCCGTCGGTTTGGTGGAGGGGCTGGCGCATCCAGACGATGCCGATTCCGTGCCCGGCTTCCGTGAGGCACGTTTTTCGCGGCAGACCCACTGTTTACCGGCGATAGTCGAACAAATCTGGCAAGGGCGAGAAGCCGCCAAGCGCGAGAATAACAAGCCGTTGTCTCAGGCGCTGAAAATCATCATGAATGCCTTTTACGGCGTGCTTGGCACCAGCGCCTGTCGCTTCTTTGATCCACGTCTTGCGTCTTCAATTACCCTGCGTGGCCACGCCATCATGCAGCAAACACGCGAGCTGATTGAGGCCGAAGGGTTTGATGTGATTTATGGCGACACCGACTCCACCTTTGTCTGGCTCAAAGGCGCGCACAGCGAGGCGGAGGCCGCCGCCATTGGTCATCGTCTGGCTAAACAGGTCAATGCGTGGTGGCAGCAACATCTGCAGCAGACTTACGGGCTGGAGAGCGCACTGGAATTAGAGTACGAAACCCATTTCAGTCGCTTCCTGATGCCCACCATTCGCGGTGCTGAACAAGGCAGTAAAAAGCGCTACGCCGGCATGATTCGCAGCGACGGAACAGAGCGGCTGGTGTTTAAAGGGCTGGAGTCAGTGCGCACCGACTGGACACCGCTGGCGCAGCAGTTCCAGCAAAATCTGTATGGCCGAATTTTTCGTGGTGAGCCATGGCAGGATTATATCCGTGAGACCGTGGCGCAGCTGCTGGCGGGCGAACTGGATGAATTACTGGTCTACAAAAAGCGCCTGCGCCGCCCGTTAAAAGATTATGAAAAAAACGTGCCACCCCATGTACGCGCTGCTCGCCTCGCCGATGAGCAAAATCGGAAATTACAGCGTCCATTACAGCATCAAAATGGTGGGTCCATTCGCTATGTGATGGCGACCGCTGGCCCGGAACCGCTGGAAGCGCGCACCACGCCGCTCGACTATGATCACTATGTCACCAAACAGTTACAACCGGTGGCAGATGGCATTTTACCCTTCGTCGGCGATGACTTTGCTACACTTATTACCGGGCAGCTGGGGCTTTTTTGACAGGTGACGAATGCCCTGCCATCCAGTACCATAGCGCCCTTCCTGTTTCTCACCGCATAGACACCCTGACCAAACGCTTGTTTGGCGGTGTTGTATTGCCTGAGTGCAGGTGAACTTCTTTATGGCATGTCAGAGAGTCGAGCTAAAAATATATGGTTTTTACACTGGGTCAGCGCTGGATTAGTGATACGGAAAGTGAACTGGGATTAGGAACGGTGGTGGCGATTGATACCCGCATGATCACCATGATGTTCCCGGCAACCGGCGAAAACCGCCTGTATGCCCGTAATGATGCTCCCGTCACCCGTGTGATTTTCAATCCGGGCGACACCATCACCAACCACGAAGGTTGGCAGATGAGCGTCGATGAAGTCCGCAACGATAACGAATTAATGACTTACATCGGCACGCGTCTCGACACCGAAGAAAGCGGCGTGGTGATGCGCGAAGTGATGCTGGATAGCAAACTGGTGTTCAGTAAGCCTCAGGATCGCCTGTTCGCCGGTCAGCTCGACCGTATGGACCGTTTTTCCTTGCGCTTCCGTGCGCGTAAATACCAGAGTGAGCAGTATCGCCTGCCGATCAGCGGCCTGCGCGGCATGCGCACCAACCTGATTCCGCATCAGCTGCATATCGCCCATGATGTTGGCCGTCGTCATGCGCCACGCGTGTTGCTGGCGGATGAAGTGGGCCTGGGTAAAACCATTGAAGCCGGGATGATTATTCAGCAACAGCTGCTGGCCGGTCGTGCCGATCGCGTACTGATCGTGGTGCCGGAAACGCTGCAGCACCAGTGGCTGGTAGAGATGTTGCGCCGCTTCAACCTGCGCTTTGCCCTGTTTGATGACGATCGCTACACCGAAGCCCAGCACGACAGCGATAACGCTTTTGAAACCGAGCAATTAATTATCTGCTCGCTAGACTTCGTGCGTCGCAATAAGCAGCGTTTGGAATTACTGGCTGATGCCGACTGGGATTTACTGGTGGTCGATGAAGCTCACCATCTGGCCTGGAGCGAAGAGGCGCCGAGCCGAGAATACCAGGTGATTGAACAGCTGGCGGAAAAAACGCCAGGCGTATTGCTGCTGACGGCCACGCCGGAACAGCTGGGTCTGGAAAGTCACTTTGCCCGTTTACGTCTGCTCGATCCAAATCGCTTCCACGACTTCAGCCAGTTCGTGGCTGAGCAGCAGAATTATCGCCCGGTGGCCGATGCGGTGAGTTCGCTGCTGGCCGATCAGGCTATCACCAAAGAAGAGATGAACCTGATCAATGACCTGATCGGTGAACAGGACATCGAGCCGCTGCTGCAGGTGGCGAACAGCGATCGTGAAGGCAAAGAAGACGCACGCAAAGAGCTGGTCTCGATGTTAATGGACCGCCACGGCACCAGCCGCGTGCTGTTCCGTAACACCCGTAACGGCGTGAAGGGCTTCCCTAAACGCGAACTGCACCAGATTCGTTTGCCACTGCCTGCGCAATATCAAACCGCGATTAAAGTTTCCGGCATTATGGGCACGCGCAAGAGCGCAGAAGAACGCGCGCGTGACATGCTGTATCCGGAAAAGATTTATCAGGAATTTGAAGGTGATAGCGGTACCTGGTGGAACTTCGACCCGCGCGTAGAGTGGCTGATGGGCTACCTGACCAGCAACCGTAAAGAGAAAGTGCTGGTGATTTGCGCTCAGGCTGCCACTGCGCTGCAACTGGAGCAGGTGCTGCGCGAGCGCGAAGGTATTCGTGCTGCAGTGTTCCACGAAGGATTATCCATTCTGGAACGCGACCGTGCTGCGGCATTTTTCGCTTCAGAAGAAGAAGGTGCGCAGGTGCTGCTGTGCTCGGAGATCGGTTCTGAAGGCCGTAATTTCCAGTTCGCCAGCCGCCTGGTAATGTTCGACCTGCCGTTTAACCCGGATCTGCTGGAACAGCGTATTGGCCGTCTCGACCGTATCGGCCAAATGCACGACATTCAGATCCTGGTGCCGTGGCTGGAAAAAACCGCCCAGGCGGTGCTGCTGCGCTGGTACCACGAAGGCCTGGATGCGTTTGAGCATACCTGTCCAACTGGACGCACCATTTATGACAGCGAATACAGCAAGTTAATCGAATACCTCGCCGCACCTGAGAATCCACAGGGGCTGGATGAGTTTATTGCAGAGAGTCGTAAACAGCACGACACGCTGAAAGCGCAGCTGGAGCAGGGTCGTGACCGCTTACTGGAGCTGAACTCCAACGGCGGCGAAGCAGCGCAGGCGCTGGCGAATGCTATCGGCGAACAGGATAACGACACCGATTTGGTTAACTTCGCGCTTAACCTGTTCGATATCGTCGGCATCAACCAGGAAGACCGCAGTGACAGCCTGATCGTGCTGACGCCATCCGATCATATGCTGGTGCCGGATTTTCCAGGTTTACCGGAAGATGGCTGCACCGTGACCTTCAACCGTAACCAGGCGCTGTCGCGTGAAGACACCCAGTTCATCACCTGGGAACATCCGCTGATCCGTAATGGTCTCGATATGATCCTGTCCGGCGATACCGGCAGTTGTGCATTGTCACTGCTGAAGAACAAAGCGCTGCCGGTGGGGACGCTGCTGGTTGAGATGGTCTATGTGGTTGAAGCGCAGGCTCCGAAAAGTCTGCAACTCACCCGCTTCCTGCCGCCAACGCCGGTGCGTCTGCTGATGGATCGTGCGGGCAACAACCTGGCAGGCAAAGTGGAGTTTGAAAGCTTTAACCGCCAGTTAAACGCCGTGAATCGTCATACCGGTAGCAAACTGGTTAACGCAGTGCAGCAGGAAGTGCACGATATTCTGACCCAGGCCGAAAAAGTGGTGATTCCGGAAGCACAGGCGATTATCGCAGCGGCGAAAGTCGAGGCGGATGAGAAGCTGAGTGCCGAGCTATCACGTCTTGAAGCGCTGCGAGCGGTCAACCCTAACATCCGTGATGATGAGGTTGAAACGCTGGAAAGCAATCGCGAGCAGGTGCTGGCGAGCCTCGGTGATGCGGGCTGGCGTCTGGACGCGCTGCGTCTGATCGTTGTCACGCACCAATAATTGCTGAAGGCCATTACGACATGTTGATGGAAGCCTACAATCCGCCGCTCGAACCCTGGCTACATATTCTGTATCAGGACGAGCACATTATGGTGGTCAATAAGCCAAGCGGATTGTTGTCGGTGCCAGGCCGGCTGGAGGAGCACAAAGATAGCGTGATGACGCGCATTCAACGTGATTTCCCCCAGGCGGAATCGGTGCATCGACTGGATATGGCCACCAGCGGGGTGATCGTGGTGGCACTGAATAAAGCCGCAGAGCGCGAGTTGAAGCGACAGTTCCGCGAGCGTGAGCCGTCAAAGTACTATGTGGCGCGCGTTTGGGGTCATCCAGTCGCGGAAGAAGGATTGATCGATCTGCCGCTGATTTGCGACTGGCCCAATCGCCCTAAGCAAATGGTGTGCTTCGAGAACGGCAAAGCGGCGCAGACGGAATATCAGGTGCTGGAGTACGAAGCCAGCCACAGTGCCCGCGTGCGGCTCAAACCGATTACCGGGCGCTCGCACCAGCTGCGCGTGCATCTACTGGCGCTGGGTCACCCGATTTTGGGCGACCGCTTTTATGCCCATGAAGAAGCACTGAGCATGGCGCCGCGTCTGCAACTGCACGCGGAGTCATTAACCATTACCCATCCGGCGTTTGGCAACAGCATGACGTTTAAGCAGCCAGCAGATTTTTAATCTGCAGGTCATAAAAAAGGGCCGTCAGTCATGACGGCCCTTTCAAATTCAATCTTAACGTTCCAGGTTATTTAAATCCTTTCTCCTTACGAATCAAATCGTAAGCTGCCTGAATCTCCTGCGCTTTCTGCTTCGCCATCTCCATCATTTCTGGCGGTAACCCTTTCGCCACCAGTTTGTCCGGATGATGCTCACTCATCAGCTTACGGTAAGCGCGTTTAATGGTGGTGCTGTCATCGCTGCTTTTTACCCCCAGCACACTACAGGCATCATCCAGCGTCGGTCCGCGTTTCGCCTGTTGATAAGCACCGCCATAAGAGGAGCCACCGCCACCAAATTGTTGCCCACCTTCCATCATGCGAAGGAACTGATCGAACTGTGCCCGCGAAATGCCCAGCTCTTCCGCGATCACATACAGCACCTGGCGTTCATTGGGATGCAGCGAACCGTCAGCAAATGCCGCCTGAATCTGAATTTCCAGAAACATCCGAATCAGATCAAAACGACCAAAACAGGCGCTGCGCAGTTCACGCAATTTATTCCGCAGCGGATAGTCACTTTGCTTGCCTTCGCGGAAAGCACGCTGCGCAGCCATGCGGGCATCGCCATGCAGTTGCATACGATCCATAAATAAGGAAGCAATCTGGATATCTGCCTCGGTGACGCGCCCTTTTGACTTCGTCAAATGACCCATCACCTGAAAAGTGGTACTGAAAAACAGCGTCTGTCGCGCCTGATTATTGGCGAAATAGCCCTGTCCTTTTACGCTGCGCACTTTGTCAAACATATGACCAATGATCAGACCCAGTACAATGCCCCAGAAGCCTGCTCCGGAAAGTAAGCCGAGAGCCAGACCAATAACTTTTCCCCAGTAGCGCATAAACTCCTCAATTCGCCATGCTTGCGGCTGAAAATTGCATTATCATACCTTTCATTTACTTCAGTGCCTAACAGCAACGCGATCAGACAAGGATTAACACTGGCACAACGCCGGGCAGTAAGTTAGTCTCTGAGCCGATTGTCGGCATGATGCCCGTTCTCATGGAAATCCCGAACCGCGTATGAAAAAACAGATACCTACCCTGCTGGCAACCATGATTGGTGCAGCGCTCTACAGTCAGCAGTCATTCGCCGACGATCTGATGTCGCAATGTATGCTGGGCGTGCCGAGCTACAACCGTCCGCTGGTCAGCGGCGACACCAATTCCCTGCCTGTCACCATCAACTCTGACTCGGCCAAGGGTAACTACCCGAATGACGCGGTATTCACGGGCAATGTTGATGTGCAGCAGGGCAACAGCCGCTTACGTGCCGATGAGATGCAACTGCATCAGCGTCAGCAGGATGGACAGACCACGCCAGTGCGTACCGTGGATGCGCTGGGTAATGTGCACTATGACGACAACCAGGTCATCCTGAAAGGTCCGAAAGCGTGGTCCAATCTGAACACCAAAGACACCAACGTGTGGAACGGTGATTACCAGATGGTGGGCCGTCAGGGCCGCGGCGTTGCCGATCAGATGAAACTGCGTGGCGACAACCGTTATACCATTCTGGAAAACGGCAGCTTCACCTCTTGCCTGCCCGGCTCTAATAGCTGGAGTGTGGTCGGTTCTGAAGTGATCCAGGACCGTCAGGAAGAAGTGGCGGAGATTTGGAACGCCCGCTTTAAACTCGGCAATGTGCCGGTGTTTTACAGCCCGTATTTGCAGTTACCGATTGGCGATCGCCGTCGCTCCGGTTTCCTGATCCCGAATGCGAAGTACGGTAGTAACAACGGCTTCGAATTTATGCTGCCGTATTACTGGAACATCGCGCCACAGGCCGATGCCACGATTACGCCGCATTACATGAGCAAACGTGGTCTGCAATTGCAGAACGAATTCCGCTATCTGACCGTGTTTGGTGCCGGTTTGATGGAACTGGATTATCTGCCTTCAGATAAGCAGTACGACAACGATAAAGCGGTACGTAGCATTTCTGAGGATGCCAGCTCCAACCGCTGGCTGTTCTACTGGCAGCATGCCGGTGTCTACGAGCAGCATTGGCGCTTCAACGCCAACTACACCAAAGTTAGCGACCCGTATTACTTCAACGACCTCGATTCGAAGTATTACAGTTCCACTGATGGTTACGCGACGCAGAAATTCAGCTTTGGCTATGCAGATACCAACTGGGATGCGACGCTGTCGACCAAAGACTTCCAGGTATTCGGCACCACAGACTCCACCAACGTCTACCGTGCCATGCCACAGCTCGACCTGAACGCCTATCAGAACGATATTGGACCATTTGATGGCCACATCTACGCTCAGGCAGTGAAATTCACCAACGTGAATAGCAAAATGCCTGAAGCAACGCGCCTTCACATTGAACCGACGTTAAATTTACCGCTGTCAAATGGCTGGGCCAGCCTCGATACTGAAGCGAAGTTCCTGGCGACGCACTACCAGCAGGACAATGTTGATCGTTATAACAACAACCAAATCTCAGGCGTCGACAGCACCGGTAACCGGTTAGACAGCTCCGTTAACCGTACCTTGCCGCAGTTCAAAGTGGATGGTCGCCTGGTGTTTGACCGTGATATGGACTGGGAACCAGGTTACACGCAAACGCTGGAACCGCGTGTACAGTACCTGTATGTCCCGTACCGTAACCAGAGCAATATCTATCCGTACGATTCAACGCTGCTGCAAACTGACTACACCGGCCTGTTCCGCGATCGTACTTACAGTGGTCTGGATCGCATCGCTTCGGCTAACGAAGTTTCAACTGGTGTGACCACGCGAATTTATGATAACGATCTGGTTGAACGTTTTAACGTTTCTGTGGGTCAAATCTACTCGTTTACCCCGTCTCGTACCGGCGTAAACCAGACGAGTGATGAAGATGATACCGGCAGCCTGGTGTGGGCCGGCGATACTTACTGGAAAATCAGCGATCGCTGGGGCGCACGCGGCGGGCTGCAGTATGACACCCGTCTCGATAACGTTGCACAAGGCAACGCCATCCTGGAATACCGTCAGGATGCCGATCGTATGGTGCAGCTGAGCTACCGCTACAGCAGCCCGGAATACGTGGCGCAGGCGTTGAACAACTCCAGCTTGCTGACGAACCCGATCTACAAAAACGGGATTTCACAAGTTGGCGCAACCGCGAGCTGGCCAATTGCCGATGCCTGGTCACTGGTCGGCGGTTATTACTACGATACCCGCAACAGCCGCCCTGCTGAGCAGTTAGTTGGCCTGCAGTACAGCTCGTGCTGCTACGCCATTCGTCTGGGTTACGAGCGCAAGATCAACGGTTGGGAAAACAACGACAGTAAGTACGACAACCAAATCTCATTCAACATTGAGCTACGTGGTCTGAGTTCTAACTATGGCTTAGGCACCAATGAAATGCTGCGTCAGGGCATCATCCCTTACCAGCGCGCTTTCTGATGTTGTGATGTTTGACAGGCTATCCCGCAGTGCGGAAACAACAATGGATAAAGTATGAAGAACTGGAGAATGCTGATTCTTGGTGTAGCGATCACCGCTAACACTGCGTTCGCAGCCCCACAAGAGGTTGATAAAGTTGCTGCCGTCGTGAATAACGGCGTGGTACTGGAAAGTGACGTTGATAACATGATGCGCACCGTGAAATCACAGGCGCAGCAGGCTCATCAACAGTTACCTGATGACAAAACCTTGCGTCATCAGATCCTTGAGCGGCAGGTCATGGATGCCATCATTCTTCAGATGGGCGAGAAAGCCGGCTTGCAGGTCACCGATCAGCAGTTAGATCAGGCTATTCAAAATATTGCCGCACAAAATAAGATGAGCATGGACCAGTTGCGTAGCCGCCTGGCCTATGACGGAATGAACTACAACGCTTACCGTGCGCAGATCCGTCAGGAAATGCTGATCTCCGAAGTGCGTAATAACGAAGTGCGCCGCCGTGTCACCATCCTGCCGCAGGAAGTGGATACGCTGGCAACGCAGATTGGTTCTCAGAACACTCAGGGTACTGAACTGAACGTGAGCCAGATCTTGCTGCCGCTGTCAGAAAATCCGACGCAACAGCAGGTTGACGATCAGGAAGCGCTGGCGCGTCAATTAGTGGGTCAACTGAAAAGCGGTGCCGATTTCGGCAAAATGGCAGTGACTTACTCTGCCGATCCGCAAGCGCTGAAAGGCGGCAATATGGGTTGGGCAAAAATTGAAGAGCTGCCTACCCTGTTCTCGCAAGCGTTGAGCACCGCGAAGAAGGGTGACATTGTCGGCCCCATCCGTTCTGGCGTCGGCTTCCACATTCTGAAAGTGAACGATCTGCGCGGTGAGAGCAAAAACATCTCTGTCACCGAAGTGCATGCGCGGCACATTCTGCTGAAGCCTTCTCCGATCCTCACTGACGCGCAGGCGCAAGCGAAGATAGAGCAGATTGCTGCAGATATTAAAAGTGGTAAAACCACCTTTGCCGCCGCAGCAAAACAGTTCTCTGACGATCCGGGTTCAGCCAATCAGGGCGGTGATCTCGGCTGGGCAACCCCGGAAATCTACGATCCTGCCTTCCGTGATGCGCTGCTGAAGCTGCAAAAAGGCCAGGTCAGTGAGCCGGTACACTCATCCTTCGGCTGGCATCTGATTCAGTTACTGGATACCCGTCAGGTTGATAAAACCGATGCGGCGCAGAAAGAGCGTGCTTATCGTCTGCTGTTTAACCGTAAATTTGCCGAAGAAGCACAAACCTGGATGCAGGAACAACGCGCCAGTGCTTACGTGAAGATTCTGGACAACAATGGTCAGTAATTATCGTGTCGTGATCACCCCCGGCGAACCCGCCGGGATTGGCCCTGATCTCACCGTTCAACTGGCTCAGCTCGACTGGCCAGTTGAACTGGTGGTCTGTGCCGATGGCCATGTGCTGCGTCAGCGCGCCCAGCAACTGGGCTTACCGCTGACGCTGCGCGATTACCAACCGGGTGTTGCGGCACAAGCACAGCAGGCCGGTACGTTAACGCTGCTGCAGGTTGATACCGCGCGGCCGGTCACGCCTGGTGAATTAACCGTAGCGAATGGGCATTACGTATTGGAAACGCTGGCGCGTGCCTGCGACGGTTGCCTAAACGGTGAATTTGCTGCGTTGATTACCGGACCCGTGCACAAAGGCGTCATCAATGACGCCGGCATTCCGTTTACCGGTCATACCGAATTCTTCGCCGAGCGTGCCGGTGGCGATCGCGTGGTGATGATGCTGGCCACCGAAGAGTTACGCGTCGCGCTCGCCACCACGCATTTGCCGTTAAAAGATGTCGCTGATGCGATTACTCGCGACAGCCTTCATGAGGTGATTACGATTCTGCATCAGGATTTACAGCAGAAGTTCGGTTTACCCCATCCGCATATCTTTGTCTGCGGCCTGAATCCGCACGCGGGCGAAAGCGGCCATATGGGCCGTGAAGAAATTGATACTATCATTCCGGCGCTCGACGAACTGCGTCAGCAAGGTATACAGCTTACCGGCCCATTACCGGCTGATACGCTGTTCCAGCCGAAGTACCTACAGCATGCCGATGCGGTCCTGGCGATGTATCACGATCAGGGCTTACCGGTGCTAAAATTTCAGGGGTTTGGTCGCGCGGTGAATATCACCCTTGGCCTGCCCTTTATCCGGACTTCTGTCGACCATGGTACCGCGCTGGAATTAGCCGGCCAGGGCAAGGCGGAACCGGGCAGCTTTATCACGGCGCTTAATCTCGCCATCACTATGATCAAGAGCAGTAATGAATAATCGCGTCCATCAGGGGCATTTTGCCCGTAAACGTTTCGGGCAGAACTTCCTGAACGATCAGTACATTATCGACAGCATTGTCTCCGCTATTCACCCGCAGAAGGGAGAAGCGATTGTGGAGATTGGTCCCGGCCTGGGTGCCTTAACTGAACCGGTGGGCGAACGCCTCGATGAACTGACCGTTGTAGAGCTGGACCGCGATCTGGCTGCACGTTTGCAGACCCATCCGTTCCTCGGACCGAAGCTGACCATTTATCAGCAAGATGCCATGACTTTCGATTTCTCGGCGCTGGCGCAAGAGAAAGGTCAGCCACTGCGCGTCTTTGGCAACCTGCCGTACAATATTTCGACCCCGCTGATGTTCCACCTTTTCAGCTATACTGGTTCGATTAAAGACATGCACTTCATGCTGCAGAAAGAAGTGGTAAACCGTTTGGTTGCCGGACCGGGCAGTAAAGCGTATGGCCGCCTGAGCGTGATGGCGCAGTACTATTGCCAGGTGATTCCGGTGCTGGAAGTTCCACCCGAATCCTTCACGCCTGCGCCAAAAGTTGATTCCGCCGTGGTGCGTTTGATGCCTTACCCAGAACCACCTTATCCGGTGAGCGATATTCGCCTGCTGAGCCGCATCACCACTGAAGCCTTTGGTCAACGCCGTAAAACCCTGCGTAACAGCCTTGCACATATGTTTACTGCGGGTGCGTTGGATGAACTGAACATTGATGCCTCGCTGCGTGCTGAGAATGTCACCGTGGCGCAGTATTGCCAATTGGCGAACTGGCTGGGCAATCATCAGGCTGAAACCCCGGAGAAATAAGTGTATGAGTGAACTGGCCCGCGTCTGTATTCATGTATTGAGTCAATATGTGGAATCACAATCCTTGCCCGACGAGGATCGTTACGTGTTTGCCTACACCATCACCATACGTAATCTGGGACGAAATAGCGTTCAACTGCATAGTCGCTACTGGCTTATCACCAATGGCAACGGTCGTGAGACTGAAGTTCAGGGGGAAGGTGTGGTTGGCGAGCAACCGCACATTGCCGCTGGCGGTGAGTATCAGTACACCAGCGGTGCGATTCTGGAAACCCCTATGGGCACCATGCAAGGTCACTATGTGATGATCGACGATGAAGGTGAAGAATTTCACGTCGACATTCCGGTGTTCCGACTCGCCGTGCAAACCCACATACATTAATCCCCCTCCGCCCGGCCAGTCCGGGCGGCGCGTTTTGATCGGACTGACGTAATGAGTACATACCTGATTGGCGATATTCACGGCTGTTATGACGAGCTACGTGCGCTGCTGGCGCAGGTTGATTTCGATCCGCAGCAAGACGAGCTTTGGCTAACCGGCGACTTAGTGGCGCGTGGCCCGGGTTCGCTGGATGTGCTGCGCTATGTGAAATCGCTGGGAGATTGCGTGCGACTGGTGCTTGGCAATCACGATCTGCATCTGCTGGCGGTTTATGCGGGCATCAGCCGTAACAAACCTAAAGATCGTCTGACGCCATTGTTAGAGGCGCAGGACGCGGATGAGCTGATCAACTGGTTACGTCGCCAGCCGCTGCTACAAGTGGATGAAGAGAAAAAGTTGTTGATGGCTCACGCAGGGATCACGCCGCAATGGGATCTCGACACCGCAAAACTCTGTGCACGTGAAGTTGAAGCCGTATTGGCCAGCGACACCTATCCGCTGTTCCTGGATGCGATGTACGGCGACATGCCAAACAACTGGACGCCGGAATTGAGCGGCTTGGCGCGTCTGCGCTTCAGTACCAATGCCCTGACGCGTATGCGCTTCTGCTTCCCCAACGGTCAGTTGGATATGATCTGCAAAGAAGCCCCCAACTCTGCTCCACCGCCGCTGAAACCCTGGTTCCTGGTTCCCGGCAAGATCAGCAGTGACTACACGCAGGTGTTTGGTCACTGGGCTTCACTGGAGGGCAAGGGGACGCCTGAACACATTATCGGCCTGGATACCGGTTGCTGCTGGGGCGGCACGCTGACGCTGCTGCACTGGGAATCGCAACGCTATTATGTGCAGGCTTCTAACCGTGAAAAGGCGATGGCAGAGAGTGCCGCCAGCGTACATCCGCCATTGAGCGATATGTCATAAACAAAAAGCCCCGCAACGTGCGGGGCTTTTTTTGTTCGCCATAAAGGGTGGTTCTGAGATTTCCCGGTCGCCCTGTAGGGCAACACCACGACGAAATGAGACGATTTTCTCAGGGGCACATTGATGGGTGCCGGGATAAACATCAACGGCGATCTAAAATCTCAAAGCAGTAGCTGTGCGAGTTTTGCGCATCGGCGTCATGAAACTCGCTAAAGGTCGATTGCCACTCATCCGGCTCGTAATCCGGGAATTGGGTGTCACCTTCGACTTCGGCATCAATGTGTGTGAGATACAAACGATCGGCGCGCGCCAGCATCTGTTCGTAAATGCGACCGCCACCGATCACCATGACCTCTTCCACGTCTCCCGCCGCTTTCACTGCTTCGTCCAGCGAAGTCACCCAGGTCACGCCTTCATGGGTGCCCGGCTGGCTGCTCACCACGATATTCAAACGTCCCGGTAGCGGGCGGCCGATTGATTCAAAGGTCAGACGCCCCATAATCACCGGTTTATTCAGCGTATTACGTTTAAACCACGCCAAATCAGCAGGCAGGTTCCAGGGCATGGCGTTTTCCATACCAATAATGCGATCGGCTGCCAGTGCTGCGATCAGACTAATCATGTTAAAAGACCTACAGGAAAAAAATTGGCGCCATCATACGTAAAGGCGAAAGTTTCGTCGATAGGCCGCCCCCGCTATTTGCGTAAAGCTCCTATGCGACCGCATTTTTGTTATTGGACAGAGTTTTACACCGACTTTCCCACCATACATGGAAATAGACGCCAGATTAGTCCAGCGGAACGCTACAACTCAGGGTGAAATGAGGCTTTGACGTGATGGAGTGTAAAGAAAACCGCACTGTCTGCGACAAACAAAAACGGCTCCCGCAGGAGCCGTTGATACTTCGATTAGAAATCGTAGCGCAGACGCACCAGGTTCATGTTACCCAGTGATTTGTCGGTGCTAGAAGTGATCACGTATTCGTAATCAATCTGGAAGCCGTAGTCCAGTTTAGTGCTGATACCTACGCCGTTGTCGATACGCTTGTAGTTACGTCCATTGACGAACTCCAGACGGTCGCCCATGAAGTAAGGCTGGATAGACTTGACCGCGTACTGATCGATAGCGAATTTATAGCCAGCAAAGTACTCCACGCCCCACGCATCATCCGCGAAGTAGTTGTTCACGTTCTTAACGGTGGTTGGTGAGAAGTTCTGGTACCAGCCTGCACCGGCAGACAACGTCCAGTTATCCGGTTTCCAGCTCAGCGCGGTACCGTAGATGTTCTGGTTGTAATCTTTGTCATCGCCATTGGCCGCATTACGCATGGTGGCGCGTGTATAGTTCCATGCCGTGCCCCAAGTTAAATCTTTTGTGATGTGGTAATCGATACCCAGTGAACCACCGCTCTTACGCTTATAGCGCAGGCTGTTGTTCTTCTGCAGCAGTTCATTATCTGCAAACAGATAAGACGCGTAAACATCAACGTCGCCGAAGGTATTTTTGTACTTCAGCATCTTACGTGAACGGTATGAACCGTCGTAATCGCCGTTGATACCGTTGCCCGGTGCCTGAGCCAGCATGTCGTAGTCCCAGATATCGGTCTTCGCACCGACCACATCATAGTAAACACTGTTCTGCTGACCAAAGGTCAACTGACCCCAGGTTTTGCTCTTCAGACCGGTGTACAGCTGACGACGCGTGGTGTTGTTCTGGCCATCGGCATAGTGGTTATCCCAACCCCACCAGGCCGGGAAGTTCACGCCCAGCTCGTAGTAGCTGACCCAGCTGATGTCATCAAACAGGTAGTAATCCGCGGAGAAACGGAAACGTGAACCACCATCGTAGCCGTTACGCTTGTACGATTGATCACTGACGCCAGCCTGATGCTGGAACTGAGGACGAATACTGCCGCCGACTTTGAAATCAAGACGACTAAGTGGATCGCCTGCCTGCGGATCCTGCTTCAGCAGGGTAATTTCCGCCTGGCTGGCGAGAGGCGCAGCAACTAATAACGCAGCCACTGCGCTGAGGGTGAAAGCACGCATTTTCATTTTTTATATCCCAGTTAAGGTGAGCGCTCTATTGATGAGCGCTCAAGATAGTACGGTGCGCTTACCGGGATCGTATTTATAATTTTGTGCGGATAATCCGAGGTGTAACCGTTATCGCATCAACTGATAAAAACTATGTCAAATCAATATATTTTTCACACATAACCTTATTCAACCAACGATAAACAGGCGAAAAAAAACGGCTCCCTAAGGAGCCGTTTTCAGTTGGTCAACTTATTGATTAACCTTTGATTTGCGCATGCATTTCCTGCACTGAAATCACTTTCTCTGTCGGATCTGCATTCAACGCCATCGCGGTAGCAAATCCACCATTCAGCGTGGTGTCATAATGCACTTTATATTGCAGTGCACTGCGGCGAATCAGTTTGGAATCTTCAATCGCCTGACGACCTGCGGTGGTATTGACGATGTAGGTGTATTCGCCATTCTTCAGACGGTCCTGAATGTGTGGACGACCTTCATGCACCTTGTTAACCAGACGTGGGTTGATACCGGCTTCACCCAGCACCACAGCGGTGCCGTGTGTGGCGTCCAACTCGAAGCCAAACTTCTGCAGCTTCGCCGCCAGGTCAACGATACGTTTCTTATCGCCTTCGCGCACAGACAGTAACGCACGACCGGTTTTCTTCATGTTGCTCTGCGCACCCAGCATCGCTTTGGCGAACGCTTCCGCAAAGGTACGGCCGACACCCATCACTTCCCCGGTAGAACGCATCTCTGGACCAAGAATCGGGTCAACACCCGGGAACTTGTTGAACGGTAGCACCACTTCTTTCACCGAATAATACGGTGGAATGATTTCTTTCGTGACGCCCTGCTCAGCCAGGGTTTTACCTGCCATCACGCGCGCAGCCACTTTCGCTAAAGGTATGCCGGTCGCTTTAGACACGAATGGCACGGTACGCGCCGCACGTGGGTTCACCTCAATCAGGTAAACCTCGTTGTCCTTCACTGCAAACTGCACGTTCATCAAACCGCGTACGTTCAGCTCGAAAGCCAGTTTCTCGACCTGTTGACGCATCACGTTCTGGATTTCAGTGCTCAGCGTATAAGCCGGCAGTGAACAAGCGGAGTCACCTGAGTGAACGCCGGCTTGTTCGATGTGCTCCATGATGCCGCCAATCAGCACACGTTCACCGTCGCAAATCGCATCCACGTCGACTTCCACTGCATCATCCAGGAAGCGGTCCAGCAGAACCGGTGCATCATTGGAAACCGAAACCGCGGTCTGGAAGTAACGCTTCAGGTCGATTTCATCATAAACGATTTCCATCGCACGACCGCCCAGCACATAGGAAGGACGTACCACCAACGGATAACCGATACCTGCCGCTTTCTCAACAGCTTGCTCCAGCGTAGCCACGGTGGCGTTAGCCGGTTGCTTCAGGCTCAGGCGATCAACCGCCTGCTGGAAACGTTCACGGTCTTCAGCACGGTCAATCGCATCTGGGCTGGTACCTATCACGGGCACACCTGCTGCTTCCAGCGCGCGAGCCAGCTTAAGCGGGGTCTGGCCGCCGTACTGCACGATGACGCCTTTAGGCTTCTCGATGCGCACGATTTCCAGCACGTCTTCCAGCGTCACCGGCTCGAAGTACAAACGGTCGGAGGTGTCGTAGTCAGTCGATACGGTTTCCGGGTTACAGTTCACCATAATGGTTTCGTAACCGTCGTCGCGCAGCGCCAGTGCCGCATGTACGCAGCAGTAATCGAACTCGATACCCTGACCGATACGGTTTGGACCGCCGCCCAAAATCATGATTTTGTCACGATCCTGGTTTGGATTGGCCTCGCACTCTTCTTCATAAGTGGAGTACATATAAGCGGTATCGGTGGAGAATTCTGCCGCACAGGTGTCTACGCGTTTGTAGACTGGGTGCAGGTTGAACTGCTGACGCAGTTTGCGAATTTCGCTCTCTGCCACGCCCGCCAGGTTTGCCAGACGCACGTCAGCAAAGCCTTTGCGCTTCAGTGCACGCAGGAAATCAGCATTCAGTGAGTTGACACCTTCACGCGCAACCTGCTCTTCCAGACGTACCAGCTCTTCGATTTGCACCAGGAACCAGCGGTCAATGTTAGTCAGGTTGAACACGCCATCCACCGACATGCCGGCACGGAACGCATCCGCGATGTACCAGATACGGTCAGAACCGGCATCTTTCAGCTCACGGCGGATGCGGGTCAGGGCTTCGGCATCATCCAGATCCACTTTCGGGTCGAAGCCGTTTGCCCCCACTTCCAGACCGCGCAGCGCTTTCTGCATTGATTCCTGGAAGGTGCGGCCAATCGCCATCACTTCACCCACAGATTTCATCTGCGTGGTCAGGCGGTCATTGGCACCAGCGAACTTCTCGAAGTTGAAGCGAGGAATCTTGGTCACAACGTAGTCGATTGACGGCTCAAACGACGCCGGCGTACGACCGCCGGTGATGTCATTCATCAGCTCATCGAGAGTGAAGCCCACCGCCAGTTTCGCGGCGACTTTTGCAATCGGGAAACCGGTCGCTTTGGAAGCCAGCGCCGACGAGCGCGACACGCGCGGGTTCATTTCGATAACCACAAGACGGCCGTCTTTTGGGTTAACCGAGAACTGCACGTTAGAACCGCCGGTTTCCACGCCGATTTCACGCAGTACCGCCAGCGAGGCGTTACGCATGATTTGGTATTCTTTATCCGTCAGGGTTTGCGCCGGTGCCACGGTGATGGAGTCACCGGTGTGGATACCCATCGCATCGAAGTTTTCGATCGAGCAGACGATGATGCAGTTGTCGTTTTTATCACGCACCACTTCCATCTCGTACTCTTTCCAGCCAATCAGCGACTCATCAATCAGCAGCTCATTGGTCGGTGACAGGTCGAGACCACGTTCACAAATCTCTTCGAACTCTTCACGGTTGTAAGCGATACCGCCACCGGTGCCGCCCATAGTAAAGGAAGGACGAATGATGCACGGGAAGCCAACGTCTTCGGCCACCGCCAGCGCTTCCTCCATGGTGTGCGCGATACCGGAACGCGCGGTGCCGAGGCCGATGCTTTTCATCGCCACATCGAAACGGCGGCGGTCTTCAGCTTTATCGATGGCATCCGCGGTCGCACCGATCATGGTGACGCCGAACTCAGCCAGCACACCCTGACGCTCCAGCTCCAGCGCACAGTTCAGTGCAGTCTGGCCACCCATGGTCGGCAGCACCGCATCCGGACGCTCTTTTTCGATAATCTTGCGCACCACTTCCCAGTGAATCGGCTCGATGTAAGTCGCATCGGCCATTTCTGGGTCAGTCATGATGGTCGCCGGGTTGGAGTTCACCAGAATGACGCGGTAACCCTCTTCACGCAGCGCTTTACACGCCTGCGCACCGGAGTAGTCAAATTCACATGCCTGGCCGATAACGATCGGGCCAGCGCCAAGGATCAGGATGGATTTTATGTCTGTACGTTTTGGCATCGTGGGCTCCTGATTACTTCGCGTTAGAACGGTAAGCTTCGATCAGTTCGATAAAGTGATCGAACAGCGGCGCCGCATCGTGCGGGCCTGGGCTCGCTTCAGGGTGTCCCTGGAAGCTGAAGGCCGGTTTATCTGTGCGGTGAATACCTTGCACCGTCTGGTCGAACAGCGACACATGCGTGACACGCAGATTCGCTGGCAGCTGGCTGTCATCAACCGCGAAACCGTGGTTCTGCGCGGTAATCATCACCACATTGTTGTCGAGATCTTTAACCGGGTGGTTGCCGCCGTGGTGACCAAGTTTCATCTTCACGGTTTTTGCACCGCTTGCCAGCGCCAGCAGCTGATGGCCGAGGCAAATACCAAACACCGGAATATCAGTTTTCAGGAAGGCCTGAATGGCGTTGATGGCGTAATCGCAAGGCTCCGGGTCACCAGGACCGTTCGACAGGAAAATGCCGTCTGGATTGAGTGCCAGCACCTCTTCTGCGCTGGTCTTTGCCGGGACAACCGTCAAACGGCAACCGCGATCCACCAGCATTCGCAGGATGTTGCGCTTAGCGCCGAAGTCATAGGCGACAACGTGGAATGGCAGCTCTGCAGCCGTTTTCTGCTCAGGCAAATCCCCTTCCAGTGTCCAGCTACCCTGCTGCCACGCGTAAGTTTCCGCCGTGGTCACTTCTTTCGCCAGGTCCATGCCTTTCAAGCCCGGGAAGGCCTGCGCTTTTTGCAGCGCCAGTGCCGCATCCGGATTATCACCCGCGATAATGCAGCCGCTCTGAGCGCCCTTCTCGCGCAGCAAACGGGTCAGTTTGCGCGTGTCGATATCGGCGATGCCGACAATGTTATTGCGCTGCAAGTAAGCTGACAGGCTTTCTTCACTACGGAAGTTGCTGGTGATCAGCGGCAGGTCGCGAATAACGAGGCCTTGAGCATGGATTTGGCTGGATTCTTCATCGGCGGCGTTAACGCCAACATTGCCGATATGGGGATAAGTGAGGGTAACGATTTGGCGGGAATAGGAAGGATCAGTGAGGATTTCTTGATAACCAGTCATTGACGTGTTGAAAACGACTTCCCCCACTGCCGACCCCGTTGCCCCGATGGCCCGACCGTGGAATTGGGTTCCGTCTTCCAGAACCAAGAGCGCTGACTTAATCAAAACATCCTCCAGGGAATAAACAGTCACAATATTTGCATATTAATTCAAAATACATGCCCGAATCAATGCAAAATCCGCCTGAATGCTCGAATTTTGGCAAATTGCGCGCATTCTAATGATCGACCTTCAGCTTGTCTACCCTGAGTGGCTATTTTTTTGTATTTTTAAGGCTGTTGAATGTTAAAAAGCGAGAAAGGCGATAAAAGAGTGAGATAAGTGAGGAAAATAAACGGTTGCTAAGCGGCAATAATCGCAAACACGTGCTACCGCGCATAAATTTTTGACCAAATGGTCAAAAATCGCATCTTACTGACCTCCTGATAGAACTAAACATTGAAAAATAGCCATCAAAAGACAAAAATACAATTAAGCCATCATTTTAATAAGTAAAATAAAGGGCAATGATCACATTGCCCTATTCAATCATCATCTTACCGATTGAAATAACCACATCACGATGGTTCACAACACTCACAACATCGATAAATCCAGCACATCCCGCATATCATAGAGGCCAGATTTCTTGTTCTTCAACCAACTTGCCGCCTTAACTGCGCCATTAGCAAAGGTCATGCGGCTGGAAGCTTTATGGGTAATCTCTACACGCTCACCAATATCAGCAAACATCGCGGTATGTTCACCAACAATATCGCCAGCGCGTACGGTAGCAAAGCCGATGGTCTGTGCTTGACGCTCGCCGGTATGGCCTTCGCGTGCGTAAACCGCGTGCTCGTCCAATTTCCAGTTCATCGCATCGGCAATCGCTTCGCCCATCGCTAACGCTGTACCTGATGGTGCATCAACTTTATGACGATGGTGCGCTTCCACGATTTCAATATCAGCATAGTCACCCATCACTTTGGCTGCTTGCTGCAGCAGATTCAGCACCAGGTTCACACCAACACTAAAGTTAGCGGCAAACACAATGCCAATTTCTTCGGCAGCGGCGCGAATCGCTTCTTTACCTGCCTCATCAAAGCCGGTGGTGCCAATCACCATCGCCTTTTTATGCTTGCGACAGAATGCCAGGTATTCCAGCGTACCTTCCGGCCGAGTAAAGTCGATCAGCACATCAAAATCATTGACCACTTTCAGCAAATCATCGGTAACGGTAATACCGGTTTTACCGATACCAGCCAGTTCACCTGCGTCAGCGCCCAGCAGTGAAGAACCGCTACGTGCCAGTGCTGCGCCTAACGCGACACCTTCCGCTTGGTGCACAGCCTGAATTAAATTGCGTCCCATGCGGCCTGGCGCACCAACGATAGCAATGCGGATATCACTCATAATTATTCATTCCTGATACAAATCTATGCATGCAAAGCGTAAACAGGTTAACGGTCAGATAACCGTCACGCCACAATAAAAAAGGGATAATAAGAATTTTATGCCAGCCGCCAAACATTATCAGTAAAAGCAATCCCACCTGCTGGAAGTGGTCTATTTGGCGACGACAGATAAAGAAAAGGCCGAACGATGTCGGCCTGATTCTGTTTCGATAGCAAACGCTTACTGGACGTTGCGCACTTCGACACGCAACTCTTTCGGCACTTCAAACACAATGTTCTCTTCACGGCCAATCAGCTCAATCGCGGCTTCGCCGCCATACTCTTTCAAGCGCTGAATCACCTGCTGCACCAGAATATCCGGTGCCGAGGCACCCGCCGTCACACCGATGATCTGCTTGCCTTTAACCCACTCTTCCTGAATGTCATCCGCTGAATCGATCAGCTTCGCCAGTTTCCCCGCACGCTGTGCCAGTTCGGCCAGACGGTTGGAGTTAGAGGAGTTTTTCGAGCCCACCACCAGCACCACTTCCGCATCACGCGCCAGAACACGCACGGCTTCCTGGCGGTTAGTCGTGGCGTAACAGATATCATCTTTGCGTGGGCCAATAATTGCCGGGAAGCGCTGACGCAGTGCATCAATCACATCTGATGTATCATCAACCGATAAAGTTGTCTGCGTCATGAAGCACAGATTGCCTTCGTCCTTAACGCTCAGCTTGAACACATCTTCCGGTGACTCCACCAAATACATGCCACCGTTGGGGTTGTTGTACTGCCCCATGGTGCCTTCCACTTCAGGGTGTCCGGCATGACCAATCAGAATGGCTTCCACACCTTTACGGCTGGCGCGCGCCACTTCCATATGTACCTTGGTCACCAGCGGACAAGTGGCGTCAAACAGCATCGTGAGATTGCGCGCTTTCGCTTCCGCCCGCACCGCCTGAGAAACGCCGTGAGCAGAGAAGATCAGGATGGCATCGTCCGGCACTTCGCTGATCTCTTCAATGAAGATCGCTCCCCGATCGCGCAAGCTGCTCACCACGTAGCGGTTATGTACCACTTCGTGACGCACGTAGATCGGTGCACCGTACATCTCCAGCGCGCGCTCCACGATGCTAATGGCGCGATCCACGCCTGCACAGAAACCGCGAGGGTTAGCTAACAGGATTTGCATCGCTGGCCTCCAGCACCGGATCAATCTCCAGCACTTCAATTTCAAACTGAATGCGCTGGCCGGCCAACGGATGGTTAAAATCAACGGTGATCGAGTCACCGGAAATTTCACGGATCACACCCGGCATCTCGCTACCACCTCTGCCGCTGAACAGCATGATGGAACCGACTTCCGGTTCGCCAGCATCTTTAAAGTCACGGCGCGAAAAGTACTGAACCAGGTCCGGACTGGTGCCACCAAAGGCATCTTCCGGTGCCAGCGTAAAGGCATGCTTATCGCCGACTTTACGTCCTAACAGTTCCTGTTCCAATGCACCAGACAAGCTGCCATCTCCCAGACGGAACAGCGCTGGTTTGCCGTTGGCGCGTGTTGATTCCGCTGTTGAGCCATCTTCCAGCTTCAGCGTGAAATGCACCAGCAACGCGCTATCGCGCTGTACGAAGTCGGTCATCTGTTACCCTTTCTCTTTTACCTGTTTATCTTTCGGGGTGAGAAAACCTTCTAACACCACCAACGCCGCGCCGATGCAGATTCCGCAGTCAGCGATATTAAAGGTGGCGAAGTGCCAGTCTCCAACATAGAAGTCGATGAAATCGACCACGAAGCCGTGATAAGCACGATCAAACAGGTTACCCAATGCCCCGCCGATAATCAGCGCATAAGCAATATTGGTTAATTTATTACTGGCGCGGTTGCGATACATCATCACCACCAGCGCCACAACGATAGCAATCGCAATGCCGGCAAAGAACCAGCGCTGCCAACCGCCTTTGTCCGCCAGGAAGCTGAACGCCGCGCCATAGTTGTGCGCGTAGAACAGATTCAGGAACGGTATCAGCGGCTGAGTTTCATGCAGCATCATGTTATTCATGATCCACTGCTTGCTGGCGAAATCGACCACGATCACCACCAGCACCAGCCACAACCAGCGCAATCCGGTAGAGCAGAGTTTACTCATCAGGCAAATTTCCGCACTTCACCGTTGCCGGCTACGTTGGTGTAACAACGTCCACAGACCGCAGCATGCTCCGGATTCTGGCCAACGTCAGTAGTGTAATGCCAGCAACGCGGACATTTCTCGCCTTCTGCTTTATGTAATGCGATTTTCAGACCTTTCAGTACTTCGCTCTGCTGCGCTTCATCGCTGGCAGTGGCGTAATCCGCCACCGTCGCGCCGGAAGTCAGCAGGACAAAACGCAACTCATCGCCCAGCGCCTGCAGTTTAGCGGCCAGTTCAGCATCCGCGTAAAGCGTTACTGTGGCTTCCAGTGCGCCACCGATACGTTTATCGCTGCGCGCCTGCTCGATCACTTTGTTGACTTCGCCGCGCACTTTCAGCAGCTCATCCCAATAAGCGTCGTTCAGTGCTT
Organism: Candidatus Pantoea communis; assembly: GCF_011752685.1. Lineage (NCBI taxonomy): Bacteria > Pseudomonadati > Pseudomonadota > Gammaproteobacteria > Enterobacterales > Erwiniaceae > Pantoea > Candidatus Pantoea communis. The sequence continues at coordinate 49,929 of NZ_VWXC01000010.1, read as the reverse complement.
CGTTATCTGCCAGACCAAACAGGCCTTCATACCACTCTTCGGTGAATACGTATTTAGCACGTTCACCCGGCAGGTAGCCCCAGATTTCATCAGCAGTGAAGGACATGATTGGCGCCATCCAGCGCACCAGTGCTTCAACAATGTGCCACAGCGCGGTCTGGCAACTGCGACGCGCCAGGCTGTCACCTTTCGCGGTGTACTGACGATCTTTAATCACATCAAGATAGAACGAGCCCATTTCGATGGAGCAGAAGTGCATCAGACGCTGCACCACTTCATGGAAATCGTAGTTCTCGTAAGACTGGACGATGTCCTGCTGTGCAGCCAGCGCACGGCCAACCGCCCAGCGATCTACCACCACCATCTCTTCGGGTTTCACGCAATCGGTCGCCGGGTTGAAGCCCGCGAGGTTAGCCAGCAGGAAACGCGCGGTGTTACGGATACGGCGATAGCTGTCCGCTGCACGTTTCAGGATCTCATCGGACACCGCCATTTCACCGGAGTAATCCGTTGAGGCGACCCACAGACGCAAGATATCCGCACCCAGTTTGTCCATCACATCCTGCGGAGCCACGGTGTTACCGATGGATTTCGACATTTTGCGGCCCTGACCGTCCACGGTGAAACCGTGCGTCAGTACCTGACGGTAAGGCGCTTTGCCTTTCATCGCCGTCGAGATCATCAGCGAAGACATGAACCAGCCACGATGCTGATCTGAACCTTCCAGATACATATCCGGCGCATGGCCGCCAAATTCTGGGCGCGCATCCACTACGGAATAGCTGGTTGATCCTGAATCGAACCACACATCCAGGGTATCCGGCACTTTGACGTAGTGGTCAGCGTCGTCGCCCATCAAATCGCGCGGATCGAGATCCCACCATGCCTGAATGCCATCCTGCTCTACGCACTTCGCGACTTTTTCCATCAGCTCCAGTGTATCCGGGTGCAGCTGCTCGGTCTCTTTATGTACGAATAGCGCCATTGGCACGCCCCACGTACGCTGACGCGAGATACACCAATCTGGACGGTTCGCCACCATCGCTTCGATACGCGCCTGGCCCCAGTCAGGGATCCACTGCACGCCTTTGATCTCTTTCAGCGACTGCGCACGCAGGCCCTTCTGATCCATGCTGATGAACCACTGCGGGGTGGCACGGAAGATGATCGGGGTTTTGTGACGCCAGCAGTGTGGATAGCTGTGCAGCAGTTTCTCTACGTGCAGCAGCGCGCCTTTCTCTTTCAGCAGCTCAACGATCATGTCGTTGGCTTTAAACACGTTTACACCATCCAGCGTGGGATAGGTACCTGGCAGGTACGCGCCATCCGGGCCGACCGGGTTAGCGGTTTCCAGACCGTATTTCTGGCCGATCACATAGTCATCTGGACCGTGGCCAGGTGCGGTATGCACTGCACCGGTACCCGCCTCCAGCGTAACGTGCTCACCCAATACGACTTTTGACTGGATCTGCTCAAGGAACGGGTGCTGGAACAGCTGCAGCTCAAGTGCTGAACCGTTGCATTCGCCCAGTACTTTCCACTCAGTGATGCCCGCGCGCTTCATCACACCCTCAACCATCTCTTTGGCGAGGATCAAGCTGCGGCCTTCGATTTGCAGCAACTGGTATTCGAACTCAGGATGCAGTGAGATACCGCGGTTGGCCGGCATGGTCCACGGGGTAGTGGTCCAGATCACCAGAGAAACCGGGCCTTCAGAGGCCGCAACGCCAAACTTCGCGCGCACCGCATCGGCATCGACGGCGTTAAACATCACGTCGATAGATGGGGAGGTTTTGTCGTAGTACTCGACTTCCGCTTCAGCCAGCGCCGAGCGGCAATCCATGCACCAGTGCACCGGCTTCGCGCCTTTGTGCAGGTGGCCGTTGCCAATGATTTTACTCAGCGCACGAATGATGTTGGCTTCGGTTTTGAAGTCCATGGTCAGGTAGGGACGATCCCAGTCGCCCAGCACGCCGAGACGGATGAAGTCTTTCTTCTGGCCTTCAACCTGTTCAGCAGCGTAGTTGCGGCAGGCGGCACGGAATTCCGCGGCGGAGACTTTCTCGCCTGGCTTACCGATCATCTGCTCAACTTTGTGCTCGATAGGCAAACCATGGCAGTCCCAACCCGGCACATACGGCGAGTCATAGCCCGCCATGCCTTTCGACTTAACGATAATGTCTTTCAGAATCTTGTTAACGGAGTGACCAATATGAATGCTGCCGTTCGCGTAAGGAGGGCCATCATGCAAAATAAAGGTTTTTTTCCCTTTTTTGGCTTCGCGGATGATGCCGTACAGGTTGTCATCAGTCCAACGTTGCAGCATTCCCGGTTCGCGTTTGGCCAGATCGCCACGCATCGGGAACCCCGTTTCCGGCAAATTCAGGGTAGATTTATAGTCACTCATCAGATTCTCGGTTCCGTATTTCGGTCATTAAGCCGGTGCGTTAAGCCCAAAAAATTGGCGGGCCGTCACCACATCTTTCGCAATTTGTTCTTTCAACGCGTCCAGCGAAGCGAAACGCTGTTCGTCGCGAATCTTCTGTTTCAGCACCACCTCAATGTGGTGGCCATAAAGATTCATATGTGTGTCAAGCAGGTGAACTTCAAGCTGCTGACGCAGACCTTTTACCGTCGGACGTGTGCCAATGTTGGCCACGCCAGCGATGGGCTTGTCGCCCAGGCCTAACACTTCTACCGCAAACACCCCTTTCACCGGCGTTACTGTGCGGCGTAATGGAATGTTAGCGGTGGGGAAACCAATGGTGCGCCCCAGTGCATCACCGTGCACCACGCGCCCTGAAATGCTGAATGGATGGCCCAGCAGCGCTTCCGCCTGCGCAAAATCATCCTGTGCCAGTGCCTGACGTACCGCCGTGCTACTGATACGCGCACCGCCATCACAATAGGTCTGGGTGCTGATGACGTCGAAGCCATACTCGACACCGGCTTTCTGTAATAACAGGAAATCTCCCTGGCGACCAGCGCCAAAGCGGAAATCATCACCCACTGCGAGAAACTTCACGTTGAGTTTATCGACCAGCAGTTCAGCGATAAAACTTTGTGCGGAGTGCGCCGCAAAACGGCGATCAAAGCGGACGCAGAGCACCGCATCAACACCCGCCTGCTCGAGATACTTCAGCTTCTCGCGCAAACGCGTCAGGCGTGCCGGGGCTTTGTCACCGGCAAACAATTCAAGTGGTTGCGGTTCAAACAGCATCACCACCACCGGCAGATTGCGTTGACGTCCTTCAGCAATCAACTCCGCCATCAATGCCTGGTGGCCGCGATGTACGCCGTCAAAATTGCCAATGGTCAGGACGCAGCCGCGATGCTGCTCTTTCAGATTATAAATACCGCGGATAAACTTCATGGCTGACTCAAACCGGTGGAAATCGGCGGATTATACCCTTGAATGGCCTTCAGGTTAACCCGTCTGCGTGCCTTTCCTGCGTATGGTACGGCTTAATGCGCACGCAACCCATTGCTCAGGCAGGTAATGAAGATTTTTAATGCGAAATACTGTATTCAGCGACGTGTTGCTGGTAGAATCCTGCGCCATCAATTACGTAATCAAGCGCCGTTGCTAAAACGACGCTTATTTGCACAAATCCATTGACAAAAGAAGGCGCAAAAGGCATAGTCCTCGGCCTTTGATTTGTCCATATAGATCACATTTGGGAGTTGGACCTTGGCTAATATCAAATCAGCTAAGAAACGCGCCGTAACATCTGAGAAACGTCGCAAGCATAACGCAAGCAACCGTTCAATGATGCGTACTTTCATCAAGAAAGTATACGCGGCTATCGCAACAGGCGACAAAGCTGCTGCGCAGAACGCATTCAACGAAATGCAACCAATCGTGGACCGTCAGGCTGCTAAAGGTCTGATCCACAAAAACAAAGCTGCACGCCATAAAGCAAACCTGGCTGCACAGATCACCAAACTGGCTTAATCGCCTGTTAGGTTATCGCTTTGTCGAAAGAACCGGCGCTTAGCCGGTTTTTTTATGCCTGCGATTTAGCATTAAAGAGTGCGCTGAAATCACGATTGCAGATGCGCTGCACCGCCGGATGTTGAATCATACGCTCGGCAAAGATCACGTGATACTCCTCCATGACCGCCTCCAGACGCCCTATTTCACGGATCGTATCATCGCGATAAATCTCAGCGCCATAGAGTGTCGGCGCGACAAAAATCGCATTGTTCTGCGCACCAAAGGCCTTCATCAAAGCCGCATCATCAAACTCGCCCAGAATATCCACCTGCAACCCCTGGCTGTGAATCCAGTTCAGCAATTTGCGGCCGAGCATCGAGCGACGCCCGGGAATGAGCAGGCGACGCTGCTCTAAACATGCCGGGAAAGGACGATCGGGCAGCGGGGCATTGCACCAGAAACTGACTGGGCATTCGCCGAGTTTCACGGAGAACAACCCTTCCTGCTGAGTGGAGTCGATTGGGCAATCCGAGACAATCATGTCGAGCTTGTGCTGGCTCAGTTGCTCCAGCAACATCTCGTGCGTTGACTCGAAACAGCGCAGATGAATTTTCTCCTCCGACACCACGGCCGCTTCCAGCACTTTGCTCACCAGTGGCTTCGATAATGCATCCGCCACACCCACGTCGAACAACAGATGCGACTCTTTGCGATAGTTAACGATATCCAGCATTTCCTGGCTGAGCATGAACATGCGATCGGCGTAGCGAAACACCAGTTGTCCAAGTTCATTAGGCACTAAACCCCGTCCCTGGCGACGAAACAGCGCGCCACCCAATTGCTCTTCCAGTGCTTTAATCTGACCCGTCACCGTTTGGGGCGTCAGGCACAGGACATCAGCGGCGCGTACCACGGAGCCGGTTTTGCACACCTGCCAGAAATAATAGAGATGATTGAAATTGAGCTGATTCATTATAAAAAAAGGAGGCTTGCGCCTCCTTACCTGTTTATCGCAGTTTGATACGCAACAGCGTGTAACCGATCACTGCCGACAGCAGCGAGCCACTGAGGATACCGAGTTTAGAGAAGGTCACCAGCTGCTCATGTGCGGCGTCAAAGGCCAGTGAGCTAATGAAGATCGACATGGTAAAGCCAATGCCGCACAGCACACCGATCGCCATGATATCGCGTATTGCGGTGCCGTTCGGCAACACCGCCAGTCGCCACTTCACTGCCAGCCAGCAGAACAACGTAATGCCCAGCGGTTTACCGATCAACAGGCCGAGGATAATGCCCAGTGGCTCCGGTGACAGCACGTCGCCAAAGGTAATGCCACTTAAAGAGATACCGGCGTTAGCGAAAGCGAACAGCGGCAGAATCAGCCAGTTTACCCAGGGCATCAAACCGTGTGCCAAGTGTTCTGCAGGCGAATGGCCATCCTTCTCTTCCAGCGGCACGAAGAAGCCCACGATCACCCCTGCCAGCGTGGCATGCACGCCGGATTTAAGCACAGCGGTCCACAGCACCACGCCCACCAGCATGTAAATCGCAATGTTACGCACACCGCAGCGGTTCAATATCGCCAGCAATACGATAGCGCCAGCTGCGACGCTCAGCGACAGCACCGAGAGATCGCTGGTATAGAATAGCGCGATGATCACGATAGCGCCGAGATCATCAATAATCGCCAGTGCCATCAGGAACACTTTCAGTGCGGCAGGTACGCGGCTGCCGAGCAGTGCCAGCACACCTAAAGCAAAGGCAATGTCAGTGGCAGTTGGGATCGCCCAGCCGTTGCGAGCGATTTCATCAGCATGATTGAAACCAAAGAAGATCAGCCCTGGAACCACCATACCACCGAGCGCGGCTATCACCGGGAAGATGGCACGGTCGCGACTGGCTAATTCACCAATCATCAGCTCACGCTTCACTTCAAGGCCGATTAACAAGAAGAACAACGCCATCAACGCATCGTTGATCCACAGCAACAGGTTTTTGCTGATATCCAGTGCGCCAAAACGAATTTGCACCGGCTCAGCGAGGAACGATTGATAACCTTGCGCGGTTTCTGCACTGTTGGCGAGGATCATTGCCGCAACAGCGGCAAGAATAAGCACGATGCCGTTGCTGGCATCACTCGCGATAAAGCTCTTCAGTAAGCTTCGAATACTACGGGGTTTGTTCACAACTCCTCCTGAGCAGGACAATTTTTAGCGGCTAGTTTAGCGGCGTAAATACCTCGTTAAAAGCAGCTTATGTCTCGTTTATAGATCGGTAATAACGATCTATTAAATCACAGCCATAAAAAAAGCGGGGAGTCGCCTCCCCGCTTCATTGTGAACCACTTACCCGATTAGCGGGTCAGATCGTCAAAGAACTTTTTCACACCATCGAAGAAGCTTTTAGAGCGCGGGCTGTTTTTCTCACCCGTTGGGCCGCCAAAGCTCTCTTCCAGCTCACGCAACAACGCTTTCTGTTTGTCGTTGAGGCTAACAGGCGTTTCCACTACCACACGGCACAGCAAATCGCCAACGGCTCCGCCACGCACCGACTTCACGCCTTTACCGCGCATGCGGAACAGCTTGCCGGTTTGCGTTTCAGACGGCACTTTCAGCTTCACGCGACCATCAAGAGTAGGCACTTCGATCTCGCCACCCAATGCCGCCATCGCGAAGTTGATCGGCACTTCACAGTACAGATTGTTATCTTCACGCTCGAAGATCGGGTGTTTCTTCACCGAGACCTGAACGTACAGATCGCCTGCTGGTGCACCATGTTCACCCGCTTCACCTTCGCCACTCAGACGGATGCGATCGCCGGTATCCACGCCTGCCGGGATTTTTACTGACAAGGTTTTCTGGCGTTCAACGCGACCATGTCCATGACAGGCGTTGCACGGATCTTTGATTACCGAACCACGACCGTGACAGGTCGGACACGCCTGCTGCACGGTGAAGAAGCCCTGGCGCATCTGCACCTGGCCTGCACCGTGACAGGTCGAACAGGTCTGTGGCTGCGTACCCGCTTTAGCCCCGCTGCCGTGGCAGACATCACACTCTTCCAGGGTAGGAATGCGGATCTCTTTGGTCACGCCGCGTACCGCTTCTTCCAGCGACAGCTCCATGTTGTAGCGTAAATCGGCGCCACGGGCAGCACGCTGACGGCGTCCACCACCAAAGATATCGCCAAATACGTCGCCAAAGATATCGCTGAAGTCAGCACCGCCGCCGCCAAAGCCGCCGCCACCGAATCCACCACCGCCCATGCCACCCTGTTCAAAGGCTGCATGGCCGTACTGGTCATAGGCCGCACGCTTCTGCGCATCGGTCAGGACTTCGTAGGCTTCTTTAATCTCTTTAAACTTAGCTTCGGCTTCTTTATTGTCCGGGTTACGGTCCGGATGGTATTTCATCGCCAGGCGCTTATAGGCCTTTTTGATTTCACGCTCATCTGCGGATTTAGAGACGCCTAAGATCTCGTAAAAATCACTCTTAGCCATTTTGTTCTGCCCTTAACATGATCGCACGGGCGTGGAGAGATCTCCTACGCCCGTGCTGGTTTCAACGGCTGTCAGGCCAGCCGTCGCGCCCGGTCAGGGGCAATTATTTTTTATCTTTAACTTCTTCGAATTCAGCGTCGACAACATCGTCATCTTTCTTCGCTGAAGCGTCGCCAGCATCCGCTGCGCCCGCCTGTCCTTGCTGCTGCGCCAGTTCCATCAGTTTGCTTGAGACTTCCATCAGAGCCTGCATTTTGGCTTCGATTTCTGCTTTATCTTCGCCTTTCAGCGCGGTGTTCAGCTCGGTCAGCGCAGACTCGATCGGTGCTTTGTCTTCAGCAGACAGTTTGTCACCGGCTTCATCCAGTTGCTTACGGGTGCTATGCGCAATCTGGTCACCCTGGTTGCGCGTCTGCACCAGCTCTTCGAACTTACGGTCAGACTCGGCATTCGCTTCTGCGTCACGCACCATTTTTTCGATCTCTTCTTCGTTCAGACCTGAAGAAGCTTTGATGGTGATTTTCTGCTCTTTACCGCTGTTCTTATCTTTCGCAGACACATGCAGGATACCATCGGCATCGATATCGAAGGTCACTTCGATCTGCGGCATACCGCGCGGTGCAGCCTGGATACCGTCGAGGTTGAACTGGCCCAGAGATTTATTATCACCTGAACGCTTACGCTCACCCTGCAGCACGTGAATGGTCACGGCAGACTGGTTATCTTCAGCGGTTGAGAACACCTGGCTGTGCTTAGTTGGGATGGTGGTGTTCTTGCTGATCAGCGAAGTCATCACGCCACCCATGGTTTCGATACCCAGCGACAGCGGGGTTACGTCCAGCAGCAGAACGTCTTTTACTTCACCGGCCAACACACCGCCCTGAACCGCAGCACCAACAGCAACGGCTTCATCCGGGTTCACGTCTTTACGTGGCTCTTTACCAAAGAACTCAGTGACTTTGGCCTGAACCATTGGCATACGCGTCTGGCCACCAACGAGGATTACGTCGTTGATATCAGAAACAGACAGACCTGCATCTTGCAGCGCAACTTTCAGTGGCTCGATAGAACGGGTCACCAGATCTTCAACCAGTGATTCCAGCTTCGCACGGGTCACTTTGATGTTCAGGTGCTTAGGACCGGTTGCATCTGCAGTGATGTACGGCAGGTTAACGTCGGTCTGCTGTGCTGAAGACAGTTCAATCTTCGCTTTTTCAGCCGCTTCTTTCAGACGCTGCATCGCCAGCGGATCGTTATGCAGATCGATACCCTGATCTTTCTTGAATTCCGCGACTAAGTAGTTGATCAGACGGCTGTCGAAGTCTTCACCACCGAGGTGAGTATCACCATTGGTTGCCAGCACTTCGAAGGTTTTCTCGCCATCAACTTCATCGATTTCGATGATAGAGATATCGAAAGTACCACCACCCAGGTCATATACCGCGATAGTGCGGTTGCCCTGACCTTTGTCCAGACCGTAAGCCAGTGCGGCTGCGGTGGGTTCGTTGATGATACGTTTTACGTCCAGACCCGCGATACGGCCGGCATCTTTGGTTGCCTGACGCTGTGCATCGTTGAAGTAAGCTGGAACAGTGATAACCGCTTCGGTTACCGCTTCACCGAGGAAATCTTCCGCGGTTTTCTTCATCTTTTTCAGCACTTCAGCAGAGATCTGCGGTGGTGCCATTTTCTGGTCTTTCACGTTCAACCATGCGTCACCGTTATCAGAACCGATGATTTTGTAAGGCATGATTTTAATATCACGCTGCACTTCTTCGTCCTGGAAACGACGGCCAATCAGGCGCTTGATCGCGAACAGGGTGTTCTGCGGGTTAGTCACCGCCTGACGTTTAGCCGGCTGACCGACCAGAGTTTCGCCATCTTGTGTATATGCAATGATTGACGGTGTGGTGCGATCGCCTTCGGCGTTTTCAAGCACACGTGCTTTACCACCATCCATAACCGCAACACATGAGTTGGTTGTACCCAAGTCAATACCAATAATCTTACCCATCTAAACGTCTCCCACTTAAATTCTTTGTCAATTAGCGTTGTTAGCAGATGTGCGGTCAAACTGACCCTTTTCAACTGCTGTGACAGGCTTTTTTTGCTGCCTGACATCACTCGATGACAAGTAAATGGGGCCGCTTCAGAGCGCATCAAGGGTTAAAACTAAAATAATTTTAAAAAAATGCGGAAAAGAAAAAGGCGCTTACGCGCCTTAGGTTAGACATTCACCTGATTGAGCAGCGTCGATCGCTGTTTTTCGCTCTGCAGCCACAGGCCAACCAGCAAGCCAATCAGCGCCAACGCCAGCACATACCAGGCCGGCGCCATCGGCGTGAGTTGCATCATCAGCGTCACGCTAATCGGTGTCAGACCGCCAAAAATCGCATAGGCCACATTGTATGAGAAGGAGATGCCGGTGAAACGCACCGCCGCCGGGAACGCTTTGACCATTACAAAGGGCACCACACCCACCACGCCCACGCTCAATCCCGCCAGGCCGTACCAGACGAACAGCATCTCAGGCGAGCCACCCAGTTGATGGAAGAAGTTCCAGCTGAAGATGGCCAACAACAACGAACCGCCCATCAGCGTTAATGCCGCGCCGAAGCGATCCACCAGCCAGCCAGCGACGACGCAGCCAATCAGCAACATGATGGTAGCAACGCTATTCGCCTGCAGACTTAACGCTGCGGGAATCGCATGCTGCTTCTGCATTAATGTGGGTGCCATCAGGATCACCACCACAATGCAGGCCGAAAGCAGCCAGGTGACCAACATCGACACCACAATCCCGCGCTTATGGCTGGTCAGAATGGTTTGCAGCGGGAGTTTCTCGGATAACGCTTTACGCTCCTGCATCTGTTTAAACACCGGCGTTTCATGCAACCAGCGGCGCAGATACATCGCCAGCAAACCAAACAGGCCACCGAGGAAGAACGGAATGCGCCAGCCGTGATCGCGAATCGCAGCCAGTGAAAGCGTGGTGTTCAGCACCGTCGCCACCAGCGAACCCAGCAAAATGCCCGCCGTTAAACCTGCTGTCAGCGTGCCACAGGCAAAACCGATGCGTTTTTCCGGCACATGTTCAGCCACGAAGACCCACGCACCCGGCACCTCGCCACCAATCGCGGCGCCCTGCAGCACGCGCATCAGCAGCATCAAAATCGGCGCTGCGATGCCAATACTGGCATAAGTCGGCAGTGCGCCCATTGCCAGCGTGGGTAACGCCATTAACAGAATGCTCAGACTAAACATCTTCTTGCGCCCAACTTTGTCACCAAAGTGCGCCATGATGATGCCGCCCAGAGGGCGCGCCAGATAACCGGCGGCGAAAATCGCGAAGGTCTGCACCTGACGCAACCACTCTGGGATATCCGGCGGGAAAAATAGCTCGCCAATTACGGCGGCGAAGAAAACGAAGATGATGAAGTCGTAGAATTCCAGCGCCCCGCCGAGGGCGGCCAGCGACAGGGTTTTATAATCCTCGCCGTTGAGACGGCGCGTTGTGTGTGCATCCATAGTCGTGCGGTATCCAGAGGCAAAGTCAGTATGGTTGTAAAGCTGGAGTTACTATACCGTCAATATTTCGCCACACCAGCACCGCTGGATTTTATGCCTGAAAACGGCGATTTTCAGACGTTTGTCTCACGCCTTGCGCTTTTGGGGCGAAATGCTGCTACCACTGCGGGGTTGGTTTCCACGTACGGCCCTTCCAGCAACTGTAAACAATAAGGTACAGCTGCGAAGATGCCCGGCACTTTTACTGCACCATCTTCCGCTTTCAGCCCTTCCAGCGTCTCTTTAATGGATTTCGGCTGGCCGGGCAGATTGAGGATCAGCGACTGCTTGCGGATCACCCCCACCTGACGCGAAAGGATCGCGGTTGGCACAAACTGCAGGCTGATTTGGCGCATCTGTTCGCCAAAACCCGGCATCTCACGATCGGCGACCGCTAAAGTGGCATCGGGCGTCACATCGCGGCGCGCAGGACCGGTTCCGCCGGTGGTCAACACCAGATTGCAGAACAGTTCATCGACCAGTTCGCAGATCGCCTGTTCAATCATCGGCTGCTCATCGGGCACTAAACGGGTTTCGATTTCAAACGGGGTAGTCAGCGCGGCGGCGAGCCAGCTTTCCAGCGCCGGAATGCCTTGATCCTGATAAATGCCATTAGCAGCACGATCGGAAACGGAAATTAATCCAATACGTAAAGTATCCATTAAGTTATCGCTGTGGTTGACCGCAATGCGGCAATTGAAGGGGAATGCAAAAAGGATAATACAAAGCGGAAGCGAGGGGAAAGCGTAAAACCGTGGCGACGGGTGCCGCCACGGCAAATCACCTTACAGCAGTTCGGCGATCATCTTCTCAAGTTTGCCCTGATCGATGGCAAAGTTGCGGATACCTTCAGCCAGTTTTGTCACGGCCATTGGATCCTGGTTGTGCTGCCAGAAGAACTCAGCTTCGGTCATTTTCGCAGGGCGCGCTTTGACTTCACCGGTATAGCTCAGCTTGCGCTCAACCGCGCCTTCGCTCTCTGCCAGCTCTTTCAGCAGGCCCGGAGAGATGGTCAGACGGTCACAGCCGGCCAGTTCGATGATTTCACCGATGTTACGGAAGCTGGCACCCATTACCACAGTTTCATAACCGTGCTGTTTGTAATAGTTGTAGATTTCCGCCACCGACACCACTCCTGGATCTTCATGCGCAGCGTACTCTTTCTTATCGGTGTTCTGCTTGTACCAGTCGAGAATACGGCCTACAAATGGCGAGATCAGGAACACGCCTGCTTCAGCACAAGCACGCGCCTGCGCGAAGGAGAACAGCAGAGTCAGGTTACAGTTGATGCCTTCTTTTTCCAGCTGCTCAGCAGCACGGATGCCCTGCCAGGTTGAGGCCAGTTTGATCAGGATACGGTCGTTGCTGATGCCCGCATCGTTGTACAGCTTGATCAGGCTACGTGCCTTCGCGATGCTCGCTTCGGTGTCGTAGGAGAGACGTGCGTCAACTTCGGTAGAGATACGGCCTGGGATCAGTTTCAGAATTTCCAGACCAATGTTGACGGCCAGCTTGTCAGAAACCAGTGCCAGCTGCTCTTCTTTGTTGCTGCTCTGCTGACGTGCCCAGTTAATAGCTTCGTCAATCAGTTTGCGGTATTCAGGGATTTGAGCGGCGTTGAGGATCAAAGAAGGGTTGGTGGTCGCATCTTGCGGCTGATAAAGCTTCATCGCCGCGATATCACCGGTGTCGGCGACCACAGTAGTCAGCTGACGCAAGGAAGTAAGTTTGTCCGTCATGGTTCTCTTTCTCTTAGGTTGACTGTCAGGGTGTAAAAGGCTGTTGGGATAATATCACGCACAATTCAGTGCGCAACATCACGAAGTGCCTCATTACGATAGCGCTAACAAATGGGAGCGATTTGCCGATCCGTGCAGCTTTTTTGCTACACTCGTCGCAACTTAATTCCCACCAATCCCCTGTAAACAGGCGGGTCAACAAGGACAAACACGATGCTGATGGTTATCTCGCCAGCGAAGACACTGGATTTTGAAAGCCCGCTGGCGACACAGCGCTTTACGCAGTCAACACTGTTAGAAAAATCACAACAACTGATCGATGTTGCGCGCGATCTTTCACCGGCGCAGATCAGTTCACTAATGAGCATCAGCGACAAACTGGCACATCTGAATGCCGATCGCTTCAACCAGTGGCAGCCGCCCTTCACGCTCGAAAATGCGCGTCAGGCAATTCTGGCGTTTAAAGGTGACGTGTACACCGGTTTGCAGGCTGAAACGTTCAGTGATGCAGATTTCGATTTTGCCCAGCAGCACCTGCGCATGCTGTCCGGTTTATACGGCGTGCTGCGCCCACTGGATTTGATGCAGCCTTATCGTCTGGAAATGGGCATCAAGCTGGCCAACCCGGCGGCGAAAGATCTCTACGGTTTCTGGGGTGATTTACTGACGCAGAAACTCAATGAAGCGATGGCCGAGCAAGGCGATGAGGTGCTGATCAACCTGGCATCTGATGAGTACTTCAAAGCGGTGAAGCCGAAGCAACTGAACGGTGAGTTGATCAAGCCGGTGTTCCTTGATGAGAAGAACGGCAAGTTTAAAGTGATCAGTTTTTACGCCAAGAAAGCGCGTGGCCTGATGAGCCGCTATGTGATTCAGAACCGCCTGAGCAAGCCCGAGCAGCTGAAACAGTTTGATGTCGATGGCTATTTCTTTGCGGCTGATGAGAGCAAGGGTAACGAACTGGTGTTTAAGCGCCACGAGCAATAGTCTGGCGTACCATTCGGTGCACATGAAAATCAGGTCGCCCCAATGGCGACCTGAACTCATGACCGGCAGTTAACCGTAGCGGCGTGATTTATCACGCTTATCTCTAGCGCAAATGACCTTTCTGCCGCAGATGCCGTACCAGCACGCGGCCTTCGGGCATAAACTCGGTGCCAAAACGCACCAGTCCCACCTGCTTTAACTCAGCTTCTAACGTATAGCGCAGATGACCCGGCGTGCGCTGTTCCATCAAGGTCAGCTGCACCTCTTTAAGTCGGGGCTCATATTTCAGCAGCGTGTAGCGCAGGATCGCCATCAGCCGATGCGCGGTGGCGGGCAATCCCTGCAGAATCACGCTCATATCCGGCAGACCATAATCGGGCAGATGCGCCAGCGATCCAGCGCGGCTGTTGAGAATGCGCTGCATGTTATCCAGCACCGACAGGATCACCTGCTCCCGCTCATCCACCTGATTCAGATCCAACTCCCCCTCAAAGTTGAAGGAGAGCATTTCATACAGCGAAGGATTCATCGCTATTCCTTGTGCTTCAACGCTAAATCGCCATTGCCCAGCACGATCACCCGCGCATCATCAGCATCGAGATCGTCGCGATCCAGCACCAAACGCCAGCTGTTCTTTTGTAAATCAGGCGAGCGGAACAAACCGACCACAGCGACGTATTTGGCTTCTTTATCCATCGGCACATCCAGTGACACGCTGCCGCCCGGCATGACGGTGACATCACGTTGCGCCAGCAGGTCGCCTTTTAGCGTGCTGTCCGCCTGGGTTAACAGCGTCTGATAATCGGCTTTATCGAACGCCTGACGATCCTTCAGCTGATAAACCCGCAGCAGCGTGGCGAGCGGTACATCACCTTCATCGCTGTTGACGCCGCTGCGTGTGGTGAAATCAAGATGCAGCGTGGTGATCTTCTTATAGAAAATGGATCGCGTCATTGAAGCCGTGCCTTCGGAAACACTCTGCGTCAAACCACAACCGCTGAGCAGCGCTACGCCAATCATCGTTACTGCCGCGAATTTAAAATTGATAACCGCCATCAATGGCCTCTCGTTGAACAGGATTAGGAGTCAGTCCCTGGTAGACATCCAGGTTTATCGTGATGTTGTCCGGCAGCGATGCTGGCTTGCGTTTGGCGCTGAAGCCCAGAATCGCGCTGCGCCCCAGCTGCACATGGTGGCGCTGCAGCCGGGCATCGGGCAGTACGCTGTGCGGTAACGTCAGCTGGAGTTTGGCGCTGCAGCGCCAGCCAAGGTATACCCGCAGCAGCACCAGCAGGTCGCTGTGCAGTTGACCGCCGGGCTGCCAGCCACGCGCTTCTTCGGCATCAGCGGTATAGAGCTTCAACAGCAGTTGGCTGTTGGCATCGACACCGACCTTGCCCAGCACCTGGCGTTGTGACAGTAAGGTGCGTTGCTGCGGATTAAACCCGGCGGGTTGCGCCAGCGGCACCGATTGCGGCCAGTGGGCGATCACCCGCGCGCGCGTATGCGGGGCCAACAGCGTCACCAGCGACTGCACACCTTCTGCGGTACGTGTCGGCAATCGCATGGTGCTAAGGAGCGCAAGAAAGCGCGACATGGGCGTGGCGATCTTACGTGCCGATCCTGGAATGCCCAGACCGATCAACCCCAGTAAACACTGTGAGGTGGCATCGCTGCCGCCCGCTTCGTAGCTGGCGGGATAAGAGTATTTGCGCCAGATGCGATAAAACTGCGTCAGCATGCGGTGGTTAAAAATATCCAGAAAGCCTTCAATCGCCTGATGCCCTTCGCGGCGCTGGGCAATGTCATCGAGATAGCGCGTGGGCAGTGGCGAGTCCACGCCGTATAAGCCCAGGAAAGTGGTGCGCACAGAAGGCAACTGATCCGGTGTTTCACCCCACTCGACGCGTTTCATCTCACTGCTGGGAAAGCCCATGCCCGGATGCGGCCGAAAGCGCAGCGGATCGTTGGCGGGCGATGAAGTCGATCCCAGTGGCGCAGTACCCGCACTGGCATTTTCCACCAGCTGACAGAAGCGATAAAAATTGGTTTTGTGGATCACCGGCGCGATCCGCGCAATCACCCCGGAATTCGCTGGCTGTGATTCTCTTTCCATCGCAGGCATCGTCCTCCAGGTTGCAAAATCAAAGTTAACTGATTGAAAAGATGAATATCAGCGTAACGAGCAAAGAACTGATTTAGCATCTCGCCAAACAAGCAGATATCGCCCTCGCCGCTGAAGCCATCGCTGTTGAGGGTCACTTCGATATCCACGCCGCGTAGCAAGAAGCCCTGCTCAAAGCGCTGAATCAGATGGTGTTTCACTTCCACAATGGCTTCCAGACGGCGGCGGTTCATCTCGCTGTCGGTCCAGTCATACAGCGCCAGCGTGCCGCGAAGCACCTCGGCGTTGTCCATCATGCTCAGGAAGTTTGATCCCAGATGGCTCAGGATGCGCCAGTGAAAACGATCTTCTGCCGGGGGGTAACAAGGCAGCGTTGGCGCGCAAAGGTTTTGCACCCGCAGCGGCACCTGGGTAGTTTGCAACGCGGTGTCAAGTAAGGTGCTGCGCAGCGCTTTGCGCGGTAACTGACCGTTGGTGCCGGTAATGCGCAGCGACAGGGTTTCGCCCGCCTGCTGCTTATCATCCTCAAACGCGTCGCCACCGAGAATGATCCAGGTATCGTGCAAACCGGATGGCCCGCGTCGGACACGCGTGTGGAAATAACGCTCTGGCGCATTGTGCCGCAGCATCCCGCCACGATGGCGGAAGCTGGTGAAAGGCACATACTCCTGCTCGTTGGCACGCTTGGAGGATCGCACGGAGTCCACCGAGTAAATTTCGGTGTGTCCATCCTGCACACGCAGTGGCCGCAGCAAGTACTCGTTTTCCAGCCCAGTTATGGTGAGAGGATCGGCATCCATCGTGAACAGATTCACCACGGGCACACAATGCAGGCGGAAGCTGTCGCGGTTAAACGGCAGGTCATACTGCCAGTGCTCGCTCAACACAATGTCGATTTCGAACCACGGCAATGAGGCGGGCAGCAGCACCTGTTCGAGGCCATTAAGCGCCACAAACATAAACTTCTCGCGGAAGGTGAAGTACTCCAGCAGCAGCTGGTAACCGCTAAATGCGGTGTCGCTTTTCGGCCAAAGACAATCCTCTGAGTCAAAGCCCTTTGGCGAAAAATATCCGTCCAGTCGACGGCGATCGGGCACTGGCTGGCCGGGATAGCGCAGATAAATCGCGTGAGTTTGTCGGGTCAATGCCAGGTGCAATGCAGACGCTACGGGCGTATCGGCATTGAGATAGAGCGGCAAAGCGCTCAAATCCACTTCACGCCAGTCGGCTAAGGCGCTGCAATCAAAGCGCAGACGGATCATTGAACGTCCATCCGCCTCGGTTTGGAGTGAGGCATCGCTCAGCGTCAGCGGATTGATGGTCATGGGTTGCGTGGTGCGATAACGACAACGCGTCCCTTTGCTGCCCACTGGTTGCGACATCACTTCAAAGCCGCTGTCGAGGGTTTCACTGACTTTCATCGCCCGGTGCTGCGGCGCCAGTTCGACAATCGACAGAGACGGAATGGTGCGCAGATAGTGCGGCCACAACAGGCTGACCAACCCTTCGGTGAGTTCTGGCAGGTCATCATCCAGCTTCTCTCTCAGGCGGCCCATCAAAAAGGCAAAGCCCTCAAACAGACGTTCCACGTAAGGGTCGCGGTCACCCACTTTGTCCAGATTTAGCATCGCGGCACGATCGGGATGCGCCAGGGCAAACTCGTGTGCAGCCTCTTTCAGATAACGCATTTCCGCTTCGTAGTAGCGCAGCGTTAAGTCATCCATGTAAACCTCATTGGTTCTTGTCGTATCAGGTGTTAAACAGCACCGCTGCCTGCACCGGGTCGATGGCGACCAGGCCCGCTAGCAGTGCGTCGATTTGTCTTGATAGCGCAGCTTTATCTCCTTCGCTACGTTGCAGTTTCAGGCGCAACAGCTTTAGCAGACGTGCTTTCACCTCAAACAGCAGCGTGGGTTCCCACTGCTCCAGACGCAGCGACTGATCGCCCCGATCCAGTTCGCTCAGCAGATGCTGTGCCATATCATTTTTGCCGCAGGACTCCGCCACGCGCGCCATTAGCAATCGCTGCAACCAGCGCTCGCGACGTGTGCTGACCTCCGGCGCGTCACTGATCCAGCGCAGCGCCGCATCCAGGCCATCGCTATCGGCGCGAGTCAGCGCCTCTTCTTCCAGCGCGGCGATGTCATAACCCGCGCCGCTGTTGACCACGCGCGTTTCCGGCTGCCAGCGCGGCTGATTACCCTGCACGTGCTGGGCAATCCACTGGCGCGTGGTGTCATCCGCGAAGGCGGTGCCATCGTTGAAGCGCTGGTTTTCCAGCTCGGGTAAACGCTCAAGAAACATGCCGAGGTCGCGTTTGGCGATTTCCGCCCACTGCGAATAAGGATGGCCAGATTTACTCAGCGCCTGATTGGCATACCAGTGCAGATCCAGCCAAAAGTGATTCACGCCCTCGATAAACATGCGTTCCACCTGCTCCAGCAACTCCATCCAGCTCTGTTGCAGATGCAGGCGTTTCAACTGGGCGCGAAGTTCGCTACGCGGCGGGATCAGGCGTGTATTGCCGCTGCTATCCTGTGCCGGAAGTTGATGCACCGTATCCCAACGCACGCTGCGCATCATGCGCGAACTGGCTAGCCAGCCCTGCGGTTGGTCGCGCAGGTAGCGGGTCAGTTCTCGCGCCTGATCGATCAGATCACGGCCCGACTGAATCCGGGTCACTGCAACCGGTGCACTCTGCACTGCCGCCGCCGATGACTCTGTGGTGGGTGCCCCCTGCGGGCTTTGCTGGCTGGCACCGCCCGCCAGCTGCAGACGGGTTTCCAGCATTTTGACCAACCCATCCAGATCGGGCTGATTGGTGACCTCCCACGTTGCAAACTGGCTGTTGAGCAGACCGAGGGCGGCGATGGCTTGTTCAATTGCCTCACGATTGGCCTTGGGAAACAGCGAAAGGCTGTCCTGTACTTTGCTCCCCGCCAACCACTCCAGCGCGGCCTTACGGCTTTTGCCTCTGGCCGGCAGCAGTTGCTCACCGAAGTTTGCCACCAGACCCGACAGCAGCGTGATGCCTGCCGCCAGTCCGGCATCGCCCTCCTGATGCAATCTCGCCCAGCAGTAATAGGTGGCGACACGGACATCCTTGCACTGTTGCGTCAGCTGTTTTTCTGCCAGCTGGGCGATCAGTGCGGTATCCACGCCAGAGAGTTTGTTGACCTCTTCGCGCATTAGCTGGAAATCATCTTCATACGAAGGATCTTCACCAACGGGAGAGGATGCGCTTATGGGCTGCAGCCACGGCTGCCACGCTGCAAGCTGCTGTTGCGCCTGTTGATCGGCATCGCGCTGCCCGAAGCAGCGTTGAATCAGTTTTTGTAACATCATGATGGTGTTTAATCTGAAGAGATGGATAGCGGCTCGAAGGTTATCGCGTTCGTTAGTACGCGCTCGTGCAGACAATGGTGGCGATTACGATGACGCGCTGCTGTCAGGATTGGGCGCTCTAATATGGTGACGCGTAGCCAGCATCACTCTGACCAGGAACACAATAAGCAGCAGTAAGCCTGCTAGCATCACTAACCCGCCGGAAAACGACAGCATCCGCGCATTTTCAGGGTGTTGTGGATCATAGTAGAGGGTGACACGATTGCCGCGTTGAACGCTGACGAGCCAACTGTAATTACTCGTTTTGACACGCCGGAGCTGACCGTCTGCCGAGCGATATTCCACAATCGGGATACGAGTGACGCGCTCTGAGCCAAAGTAACAGACGCCATTTTCGCAGGAGTAATCGCCGTCGCTTTTTGTCTTCCAGCGCGTCCTTTCAATATAATCGACAATCACACCTTCGGTTTTCTGCCAGTACATCATTTGGTGCCATGAGTGCCAAAGCCCCCTCACACCAAAAAAGCTGAAAAACACGATACCTATCAGTGCACCAAAAAAGATCCCGCGCATAATGCGCAGATCTATACGCTGCTCGCGCTGCTTCCGCTTTAGCCACTTACGGCGCACACGTTTTCTTGTGGATTTGTTCATGGATTACAAAAAGATCTGCTGAGGTAATCGGAATCCCTTCAGCGCCAGCAGCGCTAACGGGCCGGAACCGGCTTCAGTGCGAAGAATGTAATTCAACGGCAAGCCATCCTGTGCGGCGAAGGTCAACTGATAGCGGCTGCTATCGAGTTGCTTCACCGTCGCGCGATCCAGCAAGCGAATCAGCCCCCAGCTTCCCTGATAATCGGCGTACTGGCGACTCCCGGCGCTGACACTTGACCAGTTAAGCAATACGCCAGGCTTGAAGACATTGCCCGGCCAGCTCACCGCGCTCCAGCTCTCCATCTGGTTAAAATACTTGATGTCCTGTCCATCTATGGTGATGTCGGTCTGTACTACATTGCGTGAAGGGCGTGCCATCAGCTCAAATCGCATTCCCGCATCACCGCTGGCAAACAGAATGTCAGAAAGCGCACTGAGCTGGTTCACCGCTTTTAGGAAGTTCGGGTTGATTTGCATGCCCTGGCTGTTGATGGCATCCGGCACCCACTGGTTGCCTTCTTTATGCAACACACCGCTTAATCGTGATTTGATAAAGGCATCAATGCGCCCGGTGTCGCTGCGCAGGTATTTCGCCAACAACGGCAGAGAGGCATCACTTTGGGTGGCATTAAATGGATAGCGCCCGGCAAAAGACTTCTCCCATTCGCTGACAATCGATTGCTGCCACTGGCTATTCAGACTTTCCGAAGTCGGTGACAGCACCTGCTGCCAGGCCTGCTCCAGCGGACGCACAAAGACATTATCACCAAAGCCATTCCACTCCTGACCGAGGCTGGCTGACATCAGACTGCCGTAATCACGGGTGTCCGCCAAATCCCCCGATTTCCCCTGAAACACGCTTTGGGCAAGAGACTGCGCCATGGCCTGCGGGTCGGCCGCGTTGGTGATCTGCTGCAGTTTCAGACGTACACGATTCACACGCGTCATAAAGGTTTGCAAGCTGAGGTTATTGTTGCCCTGCCCGCCCGCATCGCCCTTGCTTAGCGCAAGCAGCGGTCCAAACGAAGCTGCCAGCGGTTCTGGCAACGTGGTTGGCGCTTTGCCTGCGACGGCATCGGCGCTAAACAATGTTTTAGCATCAGGAGCCAGCGATTCCCCCGCACGTGCCTGGTACTGTACCGTGTTCATCAACGCCACCAGTGGGGACTGGCGCGCATCGGTCATCAATGTCATCTGGTCAATGGCATCAGCGAGGTTCTCCGCACTGTTCCAACGCAGACTGTTGAGGAAATGCTGCCAGGCATCCGCGTAATCGATGAAGTAGCGCTGAGTGAGTCTCGCTTGTAGCGCCTGAGGCGACAAGTCATCCGCTGCTGTTGCGCTGTTATCACTCAGTACCCAATCGAAGGCTTCCCGACGCTGATCGACCAGTTTGGCAATAGCAGCCTTCACTTGTTGATCCCAGGCCTGGCGCGTAAACACCCCTGGTACGACGTCATCGGTGGTGAACAGTGCGGCGGCATCAGTATCGCCAACCATCTGGTTCAGGGTCATGTCGCTGAAGGCAGGAACGAGCTGATGCATCATCTGCTGATACAGCTTGTCTTCCAGACTACGTGCTGCAGTGGTGCGTAATAAGGTGCGACGCGCTGCGCTAATTTGACTGGCATCGGGTGTGATACGCCACGCCGGATGCTGCGGCAGATTCTGCGCATAGAAGCCGTATAAAGCCGGTGCGCTGGTGCGCCACAAGCCTGCATCAACGTCTGCACGTTCAGGCCAACTGCTCAATAAGGTCTTACTGAGAAACGCCGCATCACTCTTTTCTGGATGCGCCATCATCAGTAACGCTTTGAGATGGTTGTAATCACTGCGGCTAGCCACTTTTGGCATCGCGGCAAGTTGTTGCTCAAGATGGGATGCGGTGGCATTGCGCATCAATTCATTGTTACTGCGTGCATACCATGGCCAGAGCGCGGCCAGTTGCTGGCGACTGCTATCGAGGCCAAAGCGTTGATACCAGGGTGCGCCCTGCGCGGCTTGATATTGCAAACGGGCAATATGCTGCTGTAGTGCCAGCTGATGCAAAATATGCTGGTCCAATGAAGAATGAGGCTTCACCGCGACCTGTGCCAGCGACTGACTGCTGTTTATTTGATGACGATTGGTGAGATAAGCGCCCAGTGTGCCTGCGCCCCATAGCGCCGCTAAACTGATCATCCCCCACTGTGCGGCTTTTTCCCACGCGACACCTAATCGACGAGCACTGCGATGAGGCACATCCGCCAACAGACTCTGCCAGCTGCCATCGGCTAACCAGCTATGAGCAGCCAGTGTGTGAGGGGTGGTTTGTGGCAGACTGAACATCACGCCTGCCAGTGGCAAGCTGTGTGGCCCTGCCAGCAACGGCTGCAAGCTTTGTTTCAAACGCTGTGCACCGCTGCTCGCTAATTGCTGCGCCAGACGCAGCAGAAAATCGTGACTGTTATTCTGCATGATCTGCTGCATGCCCTGGCGGCTAAGCTGCGGCGTCAAAGCTTGCAGCCCCTCACCCAGTGATTCCGGCGATGCGTTGTGAGCCAGTAGACACCCTACCGGCTGGGTAATGCGTGCATCCTGCTGCCAATGGCTCTGCTGCACCTCCCACAGATAAAACGGTAGCTGCCAACCCAGGGCGCGATAGTGCTGGTGCAACTGGCGGCATACCGCATCAACCTGTGCCGACTGACGTGCCAGCTGATCGTCACTCACCCAGATCACCGCATCCAGCGGCTGACGACGCAGCTTGCGCAGCGCGGCAATCTTGTCGCTATCTGGTGCTGCTGTAGCGCTGCCACCCCAAATCAGCACATTGCCCTCACCCTCCAGCCACTGCTGCTGTATCAACCCCGGCAACAGCTGTTCTACGTGCTGGCTTTCACCCAACACCATCAGCAGTTGGACACGACGTCCCCAGTTGCGGCCATAGCGGTAGCGAAGGTGTTGCTGCAGTTCGTGTAAAGGAATGGCTGGATGGCTGCTCGTTCTGGGTTCAACTGCGGGGTAGAGCTCTTCACGCCTGGCTTTGCCTTTGGCCCGGGCCAAATGAAACACCGACGTCGCTGCCGGGATCATAAGCAGACACAGCACGACAATCGCTGACAACAGCCACACAATGATTTTAGTACCGCCGTTATCAAGCCCCAGCTGGCCGCCATACTGCCAAATAACGCCCCCCAAAGCGGCGGTTACCATCGCGAACAGGGTAAAAATACCCGCTTTATTCCATTTGCTGTTAACCATGCGCTATGACTCCATTGATTGCACGGCATGGATAAGCCAGCCGTTTTGATGCTCCGCAAGCATCAGACATGCGGTTTGCGTGATAGATGAGGTATCAGCAGCTAAGCCAAGAGCCAGCCACGGTGCTGCTGGGCCAGCCAGCCCGGCAAAACGCTCAACATCACGTATTTGATTGATCTGTAGTGCGCCATTGGCAGCATGGCTTTGCTGCATTAATACAGCACTGTGCCTAAGCCCCTGTTGCTGCGCGCAATAACAACCACTGGCCGCTTTCGCCGCTGTCTGTGTGGAAAAAAACGTTAATAACTCAGTTTCAAGTTTTTGGGATGAAGTGAATAGAGGACGTAAAAGTCTGGCTGCCGTGGATAAATTTACGTTTTCCGCAACATCATCACTGGCTAAAATAAAAACCCCCATGGCGTCTGAATAACGCTCTCGGTCATCTTGTTGCATAATCATAATAACATTAATACTTTCATCTTTACTCTGCTGTATACTTTGCAACTTATCAGCATAACTCTCTGAAAGTTCTGTCAGCGTCGTTATTGGGTGTAAAGGAAATTGAGATTGCCAGATCTCAGCTAACACTTTCATAAACGCAGTACGTCTGCCAGGTAAAAGATCGTTCAGTAATTTAATATGAATTGCTGTATTTGGGGGAAGTTGCGAGAGGGGGATATTAATGCTCTTTAAAAGCAGCGTGATTTTTTCGCCATCCTCACTTGGAAAATAATCAATTTTTTGGACTAAACCATTTTTTGTCTCAATACTGGCTTCAGCTTTGGCTATGGTGTTAGCCGTAATATTTCCAGGAATAAACACATACGAAGCGAACAAAGCCACATATCGATTTGACCATTTTTCCCAAGCGCCTTCGATATTTAACCTCTCCTGCTCCCAGGCTTGCCAGCCATTATGCTTAAAGGAATAGGTTAAGTAACGAACAAACAGAGCCAGCAATCCGCTACCTACAACCATGCTCGCGGCAAACAAAAGATGCCGCGACTTGAACAAGTCAGGTTGAAAAATCGAGGTTAGATTGAATATAGAGATGACAGAAAGCATTAATAACATCAATGCGCCAAGCCATTTGATCAACGAAGGAGGTTGTGGCTCAGGTTTTACTGTCAACGACGGTTTATTCCAGTTCATCATTATTACCCTTCGCCAACCTCAGTGACGCTTGATATTAGTTGGCAACCGCACTCACAATGGCACCCATCCAGCGCTACTGCTTTGCCATCTGAAATCCAGTCACTAGCACCTTCAACAATTTTATTTACACCATGACCGCTTTGTGGGCAACTTACTTCGTCCCCAATCAAAGCGACCTTTTTTCCGTTAACTATAAGCGTTGATGAAGCTGATATTACCTGGCCACCATGCGATGTTTTATCACCAAGTAAAATGACGCCTTTGGCCATATAAACCTCATTTAGAAGTCAAAGTTTAGCGTGACATCTTTTAAAAAACATCACCGATAATGATTGAAATGAATTGTTAATCGCAAATCGAGGCAGCCCACCCAATTTAAATAGTGCCACTTTACGCTTTGTTTTATTAATTATTTATCACGCAGCGTGCATTGTAATAGGGTAAGTACCAGTTTCTGTTGCCAAGGGTAGGATCCTTTGAATTACGAAATACGGTCTGATTACTCAAAGCACCGCCTCCGCCCTCATAACCTCTTATGACTTTTTTGGTTCCATTTTCAGGGCCTGTAGGATTTTTTTTAGCTGAGTGGGAATAATAGTCTTTTGCGTACCAATCCTGCATCCAGTCCACTCCGTTCCCGGCCATATCATATAAGCCCAATGGCGTAGGTGGATATCTCCCCACTGGATAATTGAACATATCCCAAGTCATTTCTTCACGCTGTTCTGTTGAAGGAACATTCCTTCCCTCTTCGTACTTGCCATTATCCGTAGCATAAATTACATATTTACCACCATCACGGGCAGCATATTCCCATTGTGCTTCCGTGGGTAAGGCTATTTTTTTCCCAGAAACTTCACCTAACCAGTGACAATAATCCTGCGCCTGTTGCCAGTTTAAAGCAGCAGGCATATCGGGTGCCTGCAATTTCTCCCTGTCATTTTCAAAGGGTGGCGGCACATCAGGCCTTGACAGGTTTTTCGCGCGTAAATAGACATCATAATCCTTCCAGGTTACTTTGTATTTACTGATGCTAAAATCATCGAGCGTAACTTTATGCAGCACTTTATCATCGTCGCCAAGTGAAATGGGTAATTTTTCATCAATTAATGGGCCAAAATCCCCCATTTCAAACGTTCCACCTTTGACCTTAACCATATTAGCCAGTGAGCGATCTACCAGATCCTGCTGTAAATGAGCTGTTTTAACGTCCTTGTTCCCGTCACAGGCATTTAGCAGCAATAGTGAAATGATGGCTAAATATTTAAGCATCTTTAGTTCCAGTTATTAAATACCAGTTAAATAAATCACTGGTTATTTATTGCGCAGCGTGCATTGTAATAGGGTATGTACCAGTTTCTGTTGCCAAGGGTAGGCTCCTTTGATTTACGAAATACGGTCTGATTACTCAAAGCACCGCCTCCGCCCTCATAACCTCTTATGACTTTTTTGGTTCCATTTTCAGGGCCTGTGGGATTTTTTTTAGCTGAGTGGGAATAATAGTCTTTTGCGTACCAATCCTGCATCCAGTCTACTCCATTCCCGGCCATATCATATAAACCTAATGGCGTAGCTGGATATTTACCCACTGGATAGTTGAACGATCCTGAAATCATTTCTTCACGCTGTTCGGTTGAAGGAACATTCCTTCCCTCTTCATACTTCCCATTATCCGTAGCATAAATTACATATTTACCACCATCACGGGCAGCATATTCCCATTGTGCTTCAGTGGGCAAGGCTATTTTTTTTCCAGAAACTTCACCTAACCAGTGGCAATAATCCTGAGCCTGTTGCCAGTTTAAAGCAGCAGGCACATCTGGTGCCTGTATTTTCTCTCTGTCGTCTTCATAACCTGGCGGCACATCAGGCCGTGACAGATTTTTCGCGTGTAAATAGACATCATAATCCTTCCAGGTTACTTTGTATTTACTGATGCTAAAATCATCGAGCGTAACTTCATGCAGCACTTTATCATCGTCGCCAAGTGAAATGGGCAATTTTTCATCAGTTAATGGGCCGAAATCACCCATTTCAAACGTTCCACCTTTGACCTTAACCATATTAGCCAGCGAGCGCTCAACTAAATCGCGTTGAGGGCCGGTGGAATCTTTCGCTGCTTCTCCATCACAAGAACTTAATAGAAAAGACATTACAACCATTAACGTTAGCTTTTTCATTGGAACTCTCATTAGGCTATGCTTTCCTTTTCGTTAGACTGCAAATAAGCAAACTGCATATTTGTCTGGTTATCCAGTAAGGCGAGATAATCATCCATGTATGATTTCGGTATTGATTTTAAAGGAGAAGCAGGGTCAATATCACTGCCGTCTGGCAAGCGCTGATAGAGTAAATTTATTTTTTCTGCATATTGCGTAGACCAATTTCCCAGCCAAGCCTGTTCGCCTTCACCTAGAAATTTTATAACTTTATCTTGATTAACTTGCCAGCTTCCAGATTTATTACCAGCGATTATTGAAAGATGCTGCATAACATTTTCATAATCTTTTTTTGACTGCACCCATGTTAGGGCGTTGAACACAGCCTGCTTGCGTAATTTCATCACGCCAATTTTATATGCGTTCCATTCAGTTAAATTCCAGTTATCATTCCTCGGATCTATTCTATCCACAAAATTGTTATCAATTAGTAATGCTATAATAGATCCTTTGGTTTCAGGGGTTGAATATTTCAAAGAATCAGGATCATTATTAATTGACTCCATTAACAATCTCCTTCGTTCTGCCGATGATATTGCCTCACCTAACGCTTCACTCAAATCGATCATTGACGGAAATTTATTAACAACACTGCCTATTTTATTATATAAATCTTGCGTACTTTGAACCCCAGCGCTTAATGCAATTATTGGTATCATAACGATGCTTTTGTATGATTCAGAAGGGATTTGCTTTTCCATTTTCTGATAATCAACATTTCGCAACATTATTGTAAAGCACTCAAAAAATGTTTTTAATTCCGCAATGTTAATCTCTAACCCAACTTGTCCTTTAGCGCCGCCCCCCCAACACAAGGCAGCTTTGCAAAGTATGCGAAATTTTCCTTTCAGATAGGTAAGGTGAAAAGTGGCGCTGGCACCTGCTCCCAGCTGAAGACTTACCCCCGGCTTAATCACTGCAAACTTCACAAAATCCTTGCCTTCTTCTGGAGATTTCCACTCCACACTTCCAGCTATATTGCCGCCAATTTCTAACCCAGCAAATACGCCTAAGTCAGCACCCACATCAGCATCAACCGCAGACCTCGAAATATCATGCTGATTCTGTCCTGGGCGCAAGCGTGTCGAGGCCCCTCTAACGCCATAACCTTCCGCCGTTTTAGTACCCCAATCTGCTGTTACACCAGCCTCAACCGCTACACTGGCACCAACACTACCAGTCAGCCCATAAGTAAGGACAAATTTAAAAGCACCTAAAGATGCTTCCTTGCCTTGTCGGTCTGGATAAAGAAAGGTACTTCCACTTTTATTCGGAAAATGCCATTTTCTCTCGCATTTGGCTTCCCCCAAAACAAAGCTGGCGTTGCCTTTCACTTTACCGTTCAATTGCTTGTTAAGCGGGTTGTATTCGCCATTACATCCAGCACCGGCACTAAAGCGCATTAATTGCGCGGCAACACTAAGATCAACATCCCCACTTTGGGCAAATTTTTCGTTTTCAGGCTCAAGATATTTCTTTAAGCGGGTATTCATCGCCTTTGACCAACTTCCGATGATGATATTCACATCATCCATCAGTTTAATATCATCGCCAGCAAGTTTCATTTTCGGCCGTGTGTCTTTAATGGCCTTAACGATTTTCTCATGATCAACGACCAGCCGTGTGCGCTCTTCTGTACGGCCGTGTTCGTCTGGCTCCGTGGTGTAAGTTTCCTTTTTTACAAAGCTCTTACCGCCTGATTTTTTTTCGGAGTCTTTTAACTGATAGGTTCGCCAGTGATTACTTATTCTGTCTGATCGCACATACGTCTTTTTAAAACCCATTACGCCTTTCTTAGAAGCAGGGATTAACTCCATCAACCCTATTCCCGCCGAACTCATACCGGAGGAGAGTAATTTCCCCTCTTCTACATCCGGTGTAAGAGTTTTAAGTAAGTCGCGTAACTTTTCACTGGCCTGGTTCACTTTTTCAGCCGCACTCTCCAGCAATGTGTTTGCCTGAGCGATGTTTGTTTTTCTAATTTCAATCGCTCGGTCTGCGTCTAACTCATACTCTTGCTTGGCTTTGATCACTGCTTCCATTGAACGCGTGAGCAAATTTTGTTCACTGAGAAAAGCCTCATGTTCCGCAGCAGGCACGCAGAGCAACGTTGCACTACCAGGATGAAAATAGACTTCAACCTCCCCAGAGCTTTTAGCGGGGATGCCTTTAGGGACTGCAGATGTTTGCGAATTCGCTGGAGTATCCGACATGGTGATTCCTTATCGTTAATCAGGACAATCAGTTAAAGAAATTCAATTTTGATGCTGTTAGGCATTACCGTTGAGATTTCTGCCGTATTTCCTTCGTCATCGGTATACCCTTCGTAAACATCCCCTTCTCCAGTGGTAATACGATAATGCTTATTAGGAATTATCTGACCACTGGTTTCATCAATGGCGGTGAAATATTCGCTGTAGCCCGTTGGTAATTCAGGTGGCGTGATATTGATATTAGCCGATCCCATTTTCTGCACATTGCTGCTTTTCAGCAGAATATTGCCTGGACAACCCAGTTCAATATTACCGTCCTTGAGCCGTATATATCCGCCACCACAGCTCAGTAGTAATTCTTCATGTGCCGCAATGGTGACTTTACTTTCTACGCTGGTGATTGAAAACGCCTGTTTCGCTAACAAATTCATGGCATCGTTTTGTGCCTGAATATCCACATCACCTTTTCCGGCATAAGCTTTAATACCGGCGGTTTTGGCATACATGCTGACTGACTCTTGTGATGACGCAGTAAAGGACTTGCCACTGCTGATATCTATATTTCCACCCGCAGCTATGCCGACGCTTTCATTACCCGAAGCAACTCGTACCGCTTTAGGACTCACAACGCCGACTCCTTCAGGGGCATGCAATACCATGCCTGCTCCTACTAGCTTCTTCAGCGCATTATTCAATGATTCCTGACTGTGGGTATCACTGGCTGCTGCCTTGGCATTTTCCGCGGCTTTAGAAAGTGACTGCGCCAATGCTAATGCTTTTTCCAGTTGCGCGATGGCCGCCTGCATATCCAGCGCCTGTCCCTGCGCCAGTTCTTGACCATCCGCACTAATAAACAGCCCTTTCCCCGCACGAATCGCGCCCCAGCTGTCACTGCGTAGTTCAAAGCCTTCGCCACGCTGCGTGCGTTCACCATCCACCAAATGCCCGAGGTTCAGCTGACTCTTGCCGCCGTATTCGGTCGAGAGTTTGATGTGCTCTTTGCCGCGCTCATCTTCCATGCGCAGCTTGTTGTTGGCTGGGGTGCGAATCACGTTGCGCTTATGGTTGGCGGCGCTGACGTGATCTTCATTGCGCGAGTCGTGCAGCGCATAAGCGATATAAGGGCGATCGGGATTGCCCGCTTCGAAGGCTATCGCCACTTCGGTGCCCGCGATCAGCGGCATATGCCAACCGTAAGTATCGCCGCTGTACGGTTTTGCCAGACGCACCCACAGGCTTTCGTAACCGGTTTTCCACTGTGTCAGGTCGAAGTCAAACTTCACCTTGTAACGACCGCTCTCATCCAGATGCGCGTAGGTGTCATTTTCAGTCACGCTGGTAACGCGTGCCTGCAAGGTTCCAGCGATGGTAGGGCGTTTGAGCACTTGCGGGCGATAGCCCACGGTTTCGCTGTAAGGAATACCTTGCCAGCTGAGCGTAAACGACGCGTCACGGCCGCCCTGAGCGCTAATCGCAGTGATCACCACGCCCGCGGTAAACAACGGTGGCACATCGCCGATGATTTCCAGCATCTGCCCCGGTTGCAGTGTAGCCGCGTTGCTGGCTCCACTCAGTTGATGCTGCGCGTTGAGCAAACGTTCGTGGCGTAAACGGGCATAGAAGGCGCCGGTTTCTGTTTCGGCGTCCTGCTGTGCGCCTTGCGTCAGGTAGTTATCGCTGTAGCGATAGACTTCGCCGTAAGCGGTGCTGTCGGCACCGGCATCACCATCGGTGAGCAGGCCGTTTTGCGCATCGCGATAGTTGTAATCTTTGACTTTGACCGCCTGGCTCACCACCTGATGGCTGCTGCTGAGCTTCCACACCGATTCGGTGGCGCCATCGTTCATGCCAGAGAGTGCACGCAGCGGCAATGACACATCAAACTGATAGAACTGCTGGTCGTCAGCGAAAATCACGATCTCTTGCTGCATGCGGCTGTCGGCTTCAAAGCGATACCAGATACCCACTTCAGACAGCAGACGCTCGATAAACGCCAGATCCGATTCTTGCCACTGCATCACCTGTTCGCGACGCGGATAAGTGCCACGCAGGCGGAACTCAAACTGCCAGCCTTCGAACTGGTGGTTGTCACGCAGGATCTGTTCAACGATCTCCGGCACCGACTGGTTCTGGAAAATTGCCGGACGGCTGGCATTGCCTAGCAGCGCCAGTCGTGGCTCCAGCGTGGCCTGATAGCGGGTTTCATCCAGCGAAGAAGAGAGGCGCTGAAATTGGGTGATTACGCCATGCACGGTACGCGGTGATTCCAT
Source organism: Candidatus Pantoea communis (assembly GCF_011752685.1). Lineage (NCBI taxonomy): Bacteria > Pseudomonadati > Pseudomonadota > Gammaproteobacteria > Enterobacterales > Erwiniaceae > Pantoea > Candidatus Pantoea communis. The sequence goes on along the minus strand of NZ_VWXC01000010.1, from coordinate 18,976 downwards.
ACTCGGCAAAGAAAAAACCGCTAATTGCATACCCGGCGCATTGAAACTGAAGCTGGCGTTTTTTAGCAGCATCTGTTGTGGCGTGATGCCGCTGTCGAGGCTGCTAAAAGTGATCTCATAAGCATAAAGACGACTCAGCGCTTCATCCCCTTTAAAGGATTCCACATCCAGCGCCGCTGCACCGCCCTCCACGCTGAGGTCATAACGGTTCATCGAGCCACTTAAGGTCTGGCCGATTTTTGTCGCGATATCTACCAGCGCCATTATGCGTTCTCCCCATGCTGTGCCGTCAGGCTCAGGGTGATGCCGGTTTCATCATCAAATCCCAGCGTCAGGTGCGTCGGCTTCTCCTGCTGCGCCAGTTGCAGCAGCAGCGTTTGCGACAGCACCGGTAAAATCTGTTGGTTCAGCAAGCTGTCGATGTTGCGCGCGCCGCTGTCCGGCAGCAGACAAGCGCTGACCAGCGTGTCATACAGGCTCTCTTCGATATGGCACTGCAGGCCGTAGTGACGTTGCAGCCGTTTGGCGACCTGCCCCAGTTTGATACTGACGATTTCACGCAGCGCCGCCGCATCGAGTGGGCGATAAATCACCGTCTGGAATCGCGCCAGCAGCGCAGGCTGGAAGTGATCGCGCAGGATCGGATGCAGCAGTTCATTAACGCTGCTGGCCGGAGCTTCGGGTTGCTGCTCCAGCAGTGCCATCAGCGCATCGCTGCCGAGATTGGAGGTCATTAAAATCACGGTGTTGCGGAAGTCGATTTCACGCCCCTCGCCATCGCGCATCACGCCACGATCGAACACCTGATAAAAGAGATTGAGGACATCGCGGTGCGCTTTTTCCACCTCATCCAGCAGAACCACGCTATAAGGACGCTTGCGTACCGCTTCAGTGAGAATGCCGCCCTGGCCGTATCCTACGTAACCTGGTGGTGACCCTTTCAGCTGCGAAACGGTGTGCGCTTCCTGATACTCGGACAGATTGATGGTGATCAGCGCACGTTCGCCACCAAATAACGTATCAGCCAGCGCCAGCGCCGATTCGGTTTTACCCACGCCGCTCGGTCCCACCAGCAGGAATACCCCCAGCGGACCGTTTTCTGCCGTCAGGCCGGTTTTCGCGGCTCGCAGACGCTGAGCAATCGCGTGCAATCCGGCATCCTGGCCGATCACCCGTTTGCCTAGCTGCTGTTCCAGTTCAAGCAAGTTGGTCTGTTCATCTTTCAGCAAACTGCCCAGCGGTACGCCGGTCCAGTCGGCAATCACTTCTGCCACGCTGCGCGCATCCACATCCAGCGACAGCAGTGGCGCGTTGCCCTGTAGCGTGCTGAGTTGTTGCTGCAAATCGCCTAAGGTTGCGCCCTGCTCCGGCTGCTGGCGGGCCGTCAGTATCTGCTCTGCCAGCGCTTTTTCCTGCTGGAAGCGCAGTTCGAGTGCGGAACATTGTGTTTGCAGCGCGCGGCATTGTTCCGCCAGTGTGGTCAGGCGCGTGGCATCAGCTTGTGGATGGAGTGCCAGATCGTCCTCAATCGCCTGTTGTTCCATCGCCAGTGCGGCGAGCTGCGCCTGCAACTGCATCAGCGCTTCCGGCTGCGTGTCGAGGCTCATGCGCACACGCGCACTGGCGGTATCCAGCAGGTCCACCGCCTTATCCGGCAGTTGGCGGGCAGTAAGATAGCGGCGCGACAGCGTCACCGCTGCCTGAATCGCCGCATCCTGAATGTGTACGCCATGATGTTGTGCATAGCGAGATTTCAGACCACGCAGCATCAGGGTGGCGTTAGCGTCGTCCGGCTCATCCACTTTGACCATCTGAAAACGACGCTCCAAAGCGGCATCGCGTTCGAAATACTGTTTGTACTCTGACCAGGTGGTGGCAGCGATGGTGCGCAGTTCGCCACGCGCCAGCGCAGGTTTCAACAGGTTAGCGGCATCCGCGCCGCCCGCCTGGTTGCCCGCACCAATAATGGTGTGGGCTTCATCAATAAACAGCAGCACCGGTTCAGGTGATTGCTGGACGGCATCAATCACGCTCTTCAGGCGCTGTTCAAACTCCCCTTTCACCCCCGCGCCTGCCTGCAAAATACCCAGGTCGAGGGTGCGCAGCGAGACCCGCTTCAGGCTTTCCGGCACGTTGCCCTCGGCAATGCGCAGCGCCAGTCCTTCTACCAACGCGGTTTTACCCACACCAGGCTCGCCGACCATAATCGGATTGTTCTTGCGGCGGCGAGAGAGGATATCGATCATCTGGCGGATTTCATTATCGCGGCCCAGAACCGGATCGATGTTGCCCGCGCGCGCTTGTGCGGTGAGGTCGTGGGTAAACTTGTTCAGTACCTGCTGCAGCGCTTCAGATAAGGTCTGTTTGCCGTTCAGCGCGGGTTGAGCACGGTCATCCGCCAGCACCCGATCATTCTCTGCCAGCGCCTGCTGTTCGGGACGCTCTTCTGACTGGGCATCCAACAGCGGACGCAGTCGTTGCAGTTGGGTAGCGCTCAAACTCAGCAGCGGCCAGGCCTGTTGCGCGTGCAGCCAGGCCGGTTGGGTGATCAACGCCTGCAACAGATGTGCAGAGCGAATCGATGTCGCACTCTCTTCCAGCGAGGCCACCAGCCAGGCGGATTGCAGCAAACCACTGAGCGCGGAAGAGAGCTGAGGACGCTGAGTGACGCTGTGCGGCAAGGTCTCAAGATGGCTGAGCAGCGATTGCCACAGCCCATCCAGATCCCATTCATAGCGGCGGGCTACGGTGACGATATCGCCTTCACCGCTTTCCAGCAGTTTCAACAGCCAGTGCTCCACGGTAATTTCCCGGTGTGCGCGGGTTTGGCAGAGCGCGGCGGCGGCGTCCAGCGCCCGGGCGCAAAAGGGGTTTAATCGGCGAAGTAAAGCAGGTGAAGAGATATCCATAATAGTCCCGTCCTATGGCAAAAAATCGGGGCATTCATCGTGTTGCGCCATGGCTACCGCACGACCGAGGATCGTTCGTTGGGGTAGAACAGCAAGTTGTGCGATGAATCCAGTCACTGACGCATTGATGTCAGTGAGGTACGTAACAGCAGAACAGGCGCCCCACGCGGGGCGCACTGAGATTACTCACGCAGCGGCATTACGCCTGGGCGCGCTCATTCCAGGAATCGGAGTGAATGATGTTGCCGTCTTTGTAGGTCCAGATAACTTTTTCATAGCGCAGCTCAACCACTTCCAGGTGGTTGTGCTTCTCTTTGGCGGGATCTTTGATGTCATGCATCAGCGGAGCCACTTTCACCACCTTTACGTTTTCCAGCTTGGTGTTGAAATACTCTTTTTCCTGACCGGCATCATCGATTTTGTACCATTTGAATTCAGCCGATTTCAGGGTCTGGCCTGAGGTCACCGCCTTATAGAGATACGGGGTTGAAGAATCGACTTCTTTAGTAAACACTAACGGCGCGTGCACGCGGGTTCCGGTCAGCTTGCCAGTGTTGTTGTCCGTTGGGATGTACAGCGCATGGTCCAGTGCCACGACTTCGACGCTGCCTTCACGGTTCTGTACAGTAACGGAACCTTTGATATCAGCACCGCCGTCGTCCTTCAGCCAAAGGTATGCTGGAATAGCCATGATTAACTCCTGTTGTTTATGGGTTTTTGTCACCTGATGGCGACGAGAGTGATAAGTCTGATTGCCGTGCAGCTGGCTGGCAGGCCGCTGCGTTCGGTACCAGACTGATCTCAACCCTGCGGTTAGCAGCCCGCCCCGCAGAGGTTGTATTGGTGGCGACCGGCCGCGTTGCACCATATCCCTGAATCGCAAAACAGGTTTCAGGGATATCGCTGGTGGCGATCATCCAGTCGCGCACGGCGGCCGCACGCGCCAGCGAAAGTTGCTGGTTAGCGCGCGTATCGCCGGTACTGTCGGTATGCCCGGTGACTAACACCATCCAACCGGGCTTCGCTTTAACATCCATCAGGGCATCCACCAGCACTTTGGTCGATCCCGTCTTCAATGTGGATTTTCCCACCTCGAACAGCGACATGCTGTCCAGACGCACCAGACGTGGCGCCTCTTTTACGGCAGGTTTAGCCGGGGGAACGTAGCCGCGAATCTCTGCCATAACCGGCGGATAGAGCTGCTCTCCTGGATAGAGCCCCAGGGCTAAGTGCAGAGGTGCGCCATTACGCTGAAACTTCTCCAGCAGCCGTGCATCGTTCTGTAACTGGTTTAATGCCGGGACTTTTATCGCCGTATTGGTCATGGCAATTGCACGATAACGCGCGACATCACTGGCGATGGCGCGTAGCAGACGATGGTTATTCCACGATGAGCACGCCAGCGCGATCACGCTAAACAGCGTCACCAACGCCAGGGCATACACGGCGGCGCGCTGAGGGGGTGAGTAGCCACGACGCACTGGCAGTTGAGCCAGGAGAAAGTCGGGTAAGCGGCCATGGCGGGAAGCCGCATCGGTGGCCTGCGCCCGCAGCGTGGTGCGTTGCTGCAACCACTGCTGCCACAGGTTACGCGGAACCGCTGCCACCTCGGGCTGCCAGCTCATCGCCATCGCGTGCAGATGCAGTGGCGCACTGGCTTGTTCAGTGCCGCTGAACTGCGGCAGAATCTGCTCACGCAGCCAGGCAATCTGGCTGCTTAACATCACGCCCTGCGCCAGTCGTGTCGCTTTTTCACTGTCATCTGCATTCGCTACCCAGCGGCTAAGTGACGTACCCTGTTGCTGCTCATCCCACACGCGCACGCCCGGTTCTGCGGCCTCCATGCTAAACCACGGCGAAGTCGCGCCCTGTAGCAGACAAGCCAGCATCGCGGGTAGCGCATGGCCACTGTGTTGTGCACAGCGTTGTACCTGAAAACGAAATTCTCGCAGCTGTGCCGCCAGTACCGGATGGTCATGGTGCTGCTCGGGTTGCAGCACCAGCAGCGCGCTCAGTTGTGTGCTCCAGCCGGGACGTATCGCCAGCAGCATCTCGCTGTAGTGCGCCAGTTGATCCGGCTGAGGAATGAGGATGTAGCATCCCTGCGCGGTTTCACGCACCGGTTCGCCAGAAAACAGCGCCTCTGCGCCTTCACCCAGGGTGAGCACCACCGGCAGACGATAGCCTGCATCCGGCAGTGCAGCGACCAGTTGTTCTCCCAAAGGCGCATGACGCAATGCCTGAGCGGCACGACCTGTGCGCCACCAGGCAATGGCCGCGACCAGCCCGGCCGCCACCGCACCTGCCCAGGCCGCACTTCGGCTCACAGGCAGGAAAACCACGCAGATAATCAACGCAGCCAGGCAGCTCATCAGCCATAGCGTGCGTTTCAAGAGGATACTCAACGGCTGCTCCTTAGCCCTGTGATTCCTGTAACCAGTCACTCAATGACTGTTGAAGCTGGTAATGCAGGCCAAACCACACCACGGCAACGATGACCACCGCGCTCGCGGCCCAGAACCATAGCGAACGGCCACGCCACAGTCCGGAAGAACGGCGGCCAACGTGGACGAGGATCGGGGTCTCTTCTGCTACATCAAACGGCGGCACTCGCGCAGCAAGTTCGGCGATCAGCGCCTGACGCTCCTGCTGCGGCTGATTCCGATAGCGCCCCTGGAAGCCGAGCATTAGCACGCGATGGAAGCAGCTCAGCACCAGTGGGTTTGGCGCGGGCTGCGCCAGCACCTGCCGCATACGCTGATAGAGCAGCTCGCCACCTTGCAGCGTATTAAAGAAACGCGCCTGCAGTGGTGTCCGCATCCAAAAGGCATAGCCGTTGTCGTTTAGCGGGCGATTGAGCACCGTCTCATCCAGCAGCACACATTGCGCGTAGGCAATATGGTCGCTGTCTTCGCTGGCAATCCCCTGCCCGGCCAGACGCTGGCGTGTCTGTTCAACCAGTTCAACGCCGCGCTGATAGAGCGCTTCGCCCTCTTCCGCCACATCGCCGTTACGCAGGGCAACCACCAGCAGCCAGCTGTCGCGCAGCAGTTCATCAATAGAGAGTGGTTGTTTCATGAGCGCAGCACCGCATAGAGTTCTAATTTAACGCCCGGCAGCACGCCCGGAACGTAAATGGCACAACTGCCGGCCGTGAGCATCGCGACCGCAGAGGGATGCGCCAGATCCAGCGCAAAGTATTGATTCTCCAGTCGCAGTGGAATCGCTGCTGGCACGTGGCTCAGCGGAATGAGCGGCACGCCGTTCAGTGCGCCATTGATGATGTTGTTCACTTCATCTGGCGTACCGATCTTGCACAGCGGCGGGAACTGGCTCTGCAGCTGATGCGCAGGCAAGTCGGAACGCACGGAGAGGTAGAAATCAGCCTCTTCACGCAGGCGACTATCGGTCAACTGGGCGCGCCACTGATTCTCACGCACCAACTCCAGCTCCACGGCCACCACGCGGGATGGCAGGCTCGCTTCCAGCAGCGTGCTGATCAGGGTAAACAGCGGGGGAAAGACTTCGGCTGGCCTGGCGTGGTCATAACGCGGGATGGCATCCATGTCGTGCTCCAGCGAAAAGGTCAGCATGCTGCCCGCCAGCTTGACCAGTTCGCGATAAACCAGTTCAGGATGGATCATCGGTGAGGCTTCAAAATCCACCAGTACCGGTTCGTAGGTGTTGAGGGCATTCAACAGCCAGAACAGGGAAACATCCGCCACGGCAAAATCAGCCATGCGCTGATTATTCTCGCGGCGCATGCCCATCAAGCGCATGCGTTTGGCACGCAATTGCGCAACGCGCAGACTCAGTTGATCCTGCAATAGCTCACTGCCACCAAACGCCAGCAGTGGCGGGATAAACGAGTTGTCGATCTGCCATCCGTTCTGGCCATCACGCTGCAAGCGCACCAGCGGACAGGTGAAGTATTCGTCATTGTTATCGATGTCAAAACGCAGCGAGAGCGCGTAACGCTCAACGGCAATCGACTCTTGCTCATTGCCGAACACATCCTGCACCGATACCCACTCCTGCTGGTAACGCAGCGGGCGCTCGGAAGCTTGCGTACCGGTCTGGCAGTTGCCGCCATTAGCGTGTTCCAGTGGCAGCGCCAGCAGCACCGTGACCTGATTGCAGTCCGCGGGAATCGCCCGCTGCAGATCCACCGCCGCAGGCAGCGAATCGGCACGATCGCTGTCAATCAGGGTGCCATCCTGCAAACGCACCGCCAGATGTTGTGCATTCAGGCGATTAACGCGCAGCGCCTCCCCATCGAAGCGCGCATTCAGCACGCCCCACGGGTGTGTCAGACTCAACTGTGCAATGCACTGGTTGGTGAGCGCTTCCCAGCGCGCCTGTTGCTGGAACTGATGCGGCGCAAGAAATGCGCCTTCAATCCACAGCGGGCGTGAAACCTTCATTGTTGCTCCCTGACTTACGCTTTCGCCTTCGGCATTTGAGAAACCAGCGACAAGTTGACATCCAATCCTTCAACCTGGAAATGCGGTACTGCGTACAGTTTGACGCGGAAGAAACCGGGGTTATCTTCGATGTCTTCCACCGTCACACGGGCTTCACGCAGCGGATGCGAGGCTTGCAGATCGTCCGAGGGATCGGTCATTTCCGTGACCAGAGTGTTGATCCAGTTATTTAGCTCCAGCTCCAGCATGCGACGATCTTTGGTGGTGCCGATGTTTTCCCGTTGCAGCAACTTGAGATAGTGCGCGATGCGTGACAGCAGGAAAATGTAAGGCAGACGCGCATTGATGCGGCTGTTAGCCGTGGCTTCGTCGGTGTCATACAGCGCCGGTTTCTGTGCCGAGTTTGCTGAGAAGAAGCAGGCGTAATCGCGGTTTTTATAATACGAAAGCGGGATAAAGCCGAGGTTAGCGAACTCAAATTCGCGGGTTTCCGGAATCATCACTTCAGAAGGGATTTTCACCTGATTACCGGTGCCGAGATCGTAAAGGTGAATCGGCAAGTCCGTCACCGCGCCGCCCGCCTGTGGGCCGCGGATCTGTACGCACCAGCCATTGTTCACGAAGCTTTTCACCATGTTGGCGGCAAACGCAAAAGAGGCGTTGCTCCACAGGTAACTGTCGTGATCCGGGCCTTTGACCTCTTCGACGTAGTTGAAACTGCGCACGGGTACGGTATCGGGACCATAAGGCAGGCGCCCTAATACGCGCGGCAGCGTCAGACCGATGTAGCGCGCATCATCGCTGTCGCGGAATGACTTCCACTTGATGTATTCCGCGCGGTCAAAGTAGTTGGCGATATCTTTGATGCCCGCCACTTCTTCCATGGTTTCTTTGCCGAAGAAGGCTGGTCCCACGGAAGCCACAAACGGCATATGCGCCGACGCCGCCACTTTGGAGATGTTACGCAACAGCGCAATATCCTGTGGGCTACGATCAAACTCGTAGTTGGCGATGGTAGAACCAATCGGTTCCCCGCCCGGTGTGTCGTACTCTTGGGTATAGGTGTGGTGATAGAAACCGCTTTGCACGATTTCTGGCGCGTCTTCAAAGTCCAGACGCAAGTCGTCTTTCGAGACATCCAGCACTTCAATCTTCACGTTCTGACGGAAGTCAGTACGGTCCACCAGGAATTTCAAACCGCGCCACGCAGACTCCACTTTCTGGAATTCTGGATGATGCATCACCGCATCCAACTGGCGGCTAATCTGATTATCCAGTTCGCTGATGTGATTATCGAGCAGCGTCTTATCCAGACGCTCGACTTTCTGCGATGACTGCTTGAGCAGATTGAGGAACACGCTGACGGCGGCGGTCACGCGCTCATCGGCAGACGTATCTGCCAACGCATCGTTATCCTGAAATGCATCAATGCCGTTCAACTGGCTGACAGGGGTGAGGTTGATCTTCTCGAAAAGCGACTGATAGACGCCACCATCCAGCGTTTCATGGCCTGGGCTGGCGGTCGCCTGAGTTTCTCGTTGTGACATAGTTAGCTCCTTGCTGATAACGGACGTTTACGCTTTCGGTGCCAGTGCGGCCAGCTCTGCGCGCAGCTCATCACTGAGTGCTTCGTCTTTGAGGATATTTTCCAGCTCGCGGCGGAACGTGGCGTTATCCAACAGGTTTGACTTCAAATCGCGCAGCAGATTGCGCATCGAGAGCAGCGCACGCAATTGAGGAATTTGGCGTGCAACCTGCTCGGGTTCAAAATCAGCCATCTCTTTAAAATCCAGCTTGACTGACGCTTCACTGCCATCAGCCGCCAGCGTATCGGCAACGGTGAGATTCACCTTCGGGTTGTACTCCGCCAGTACCTGGTTGAAGTTGTTTTTGTTAATCGAGATTTTTTCACGTTCTGAAACGGCGCGATCGTCCTGACCGTTGCTGTAATCCCCCACCACCATCAGCTTTAATGGCAATTCCACTTTTTTCTGCGCACCACCGGTGTGCAGATCCAGTTTGATATTGACGCGTGCTGCGGGTACTTCGTCCTGAAAGCTATTAGCCATGTGAATACCTAATTTTGTCTTTTGACCGAGCGCGTCCCTGACGGAATTAAGTCGCCATGTCATTGAAGAAAGAAAAAGTATCCGGCTCTACCGTTAGAGTGAGCAGGTAATGCTATGACCTAGCGGTGATAGCCGAAATCGTTGAGGGGTGAACTTTAACCAGATTGAAGGATGCTGTCTGTGGTCGGAGGAGGACGACCTGTTACAGAATGTGAAAAAAAATAAGTAACAGGTTCTCTTAATTAATTTGTCGTAGCGCCAACGATAACGAGAGATCCATTAGAAACGAAACGGTAAAAACACAAGAAATCATTTTTACACTTAGTAACATTCTAGCCAATTATGGAAAAAACCCTTAAAAATGAGATCATTGTAATATTAGCCGATATATAATCACCAAGTGCAAGCAATTTAATATTAGAATAAACATTAGGATTTATCTGTATTCCATAACAAAAAAGCGTTCTGAAGCACGCATTTAATGGCCCTGAGATTAAGGTTTGCTAATCAAAATTTAACTTATGTTCTGCCGACCTGATAGTTTCTTTAGTTACTAAAAATGATTTCCGTACTTATTTGCGCGTGTGGCTACCTGTAAATAGAGCAATAGTTAAGATTAACTAAAGCGATCATGCTAAGCCAATTTCCAGTCTGATAATGTAAATAAACATGTAACTCCGCTAATTCTCGTCGTCGTGAAGGGAAGAAATGCAAAAAAAAACCCGCCGAAATTAATCGGCAGGCTTTTTTGCAGCAAAAGGAACGGGATTAAGCTTTCATCAAGAACTTACGCAGTTCAGCGAAGTCTGCCGCCATATTATGCGACAGCAATGGCAGCTCAGCGCGCTCTGCCAGCTCTTTTGGCAGCGGCAATTCCTGACCCAGAATCTCGTCCACGCTCTCTTTGAACTTGGCCGGATGCGCGGTGCCGAGGAACAGGCCGAACTCGCCTTCCTGCAAGTTGTCGCGCAGCATGCGATAGGCAATCGCCGCGTGCGGCTCAGAGATATAGCCAATCTCCGCCAGCTCGCGCATGGTGGCTTTGGTGGTCTCATCCGATACCGCGCCAGACACCAGATCGGTCAGGCGCCAGGTTTTACGACGGAACAGCTCTTCCACGCGCGGCCAGTTGTTCGGCTGGCTGACGTCCATGGCGTTAGACAGGGTTGCCACTGTCGCATTCGGCAGCCATTCGCCGTTGCCCAGGAAACGTGGCACGGTGTCGTTGGCGTTGGTGGCAGCGATAAAGCGCTTGATCGGCAAGCCGAGGGATTTCGCCAGCAGGCCTGCGGTCAGGTCACCAAAGTTACCGCTTGGCACGGAGACCACCAATTGATTGCGCTGCTCTTGTGGCAGTTGCGCCACCGCTTCGAAGTAATAGCAAATCTGCGCCAGCAAGCGGCTGATGTTGATGGAGTTAGCCGAGTTCAGGCCAATCGCTTTCTTCAGCGCTTCATCATCAAACGCCTGCTTCACCAGCGCCTGGCAGGCATCGAAATCGCCTTCCACCGCGATGGTTTCAATGTTGCCGCCCAGCGTACAGAACAGCTTTTCCTGCAGCGGGCTGATTTTGCCCTGCGGATAGAGGATAACGACGCGCACGTTTTCCATGCCGTAGAAGGCATGTGCCACGGCAGCGCCGGTGTCACCTGAAGTCGCGGTCAGAATGGTGATCTGCTCATCAGCGCCTGACACATAAGAGAGCATCTGCGCCATGAAACGGCCGCCGAAGTCTTTGAATGCCAGCGTGGGGCCGTGGAACAGTTCGAGGCACGCCACATCTGCACTGACTTTCGCCACCGGCGCGGGGAAGGCAAAGGCGTTTTTCACGCGCTCAGCCAGCTGGTGCGCGGCAATCTCATCGCCAATATAAGCTGAGAGAATTTTGCTGCTGCGGCTGACGAAATCCATCTCCAGCATCGCATCGATGTCGGTCAGTTCGAATTCGGGCAGTTCGAGCGGGAAGAACAGCCCTTGCTGCGAGCCGAGGCCCTGTTTAACGGCCTGAGCAAAACTAACCTGCTCGTTGTGATCCTTAAGGTTGTAGAGTTTCATGCGTTATCCCAAGTTACGTGCGCCAGCCGTATCAAGACGGCAGATATGGACGAAGCCTTCATCGTTCTGCAGATAGTGCTGGCTCAGCCAGTCTGCCATCCGCTGTGCCGTTGCCATCTCGTTGCAAACGGCGAAAAGTGTCGGACCGGAGCCCGAAATACCACAGGCCAACGCGCCGATGTCGGCAGCCGCCTGGCGCGCCTCAGCGAAGCCCGGCAGCAGTTTGGTGCGGTAAGGTTCTGCAATCACATCCTGCATCAGTTTAGCCGCCAGCAGCGGCTGGCGGGTATGACAGGCGTGAATAAAGCCCGCTAACAGACGGCCATGCTTGATGGCATCTTCTTTGCGGTACTGCGCAGGCAGAATCGCGCGTGCTTCAGCGGTTGAGACTTTAATGCCTGGATAGGCCATCACCCACAGCCAGTCATCAAAGCACGGTACATCCTGTGAGATGATACCGTTTTCTTCAATCATCAGCTGTACACCGCCGAGGAAGCAAGGCGCGACGTTATCAAAGTGCACGCTGCCGGAAATACGCCCTTCCAGCTCGCCCATCAAGGCCAGCAGCTCGGTATCGTTCAATGGCTTGCCGCAGAACTCGTTCATCGCCATTAAACCCGCGACCACCGAGCAGGCGCTGGAACCCAGACCGGAACCGATCGGCATATTCTTTTCCAGTGTCATCGCGACAGGCACTTCTTTACCAATCGCCTGGCAGAAACGTTCCCAGCACTGATAAACGATGTTCTCTTGCGGATTGGTTGGCAGCTTGCTGACAAAGCGCCCGGTGTTCACCAGGCTGAAGCTGTCGGCCGCTTCTACCGATACGCAGTCACCCAACAGGGTGCCATCCACCGGCGAAACCGCCGCGCCCAGCACATCAAAGCCGACGCTGACGTTACCTATTGAGGCCGGTGCATAAATTTTTACCATCATCAAACTCCCAACTTCCACGACAGTGTACGCAGCAAGTCGGCAAATACGCCGGCCGCTGTGACATCATTCCCCGCGCCGTATCCACGCAGAACCAGCGGGATCGGCTGATAATAGCGGCTGTAAAACGCCAGCGCGTTCTCGCCGTTCTTCACTTTGTACAGCGGATCGTTACCGTCCACCGCATCGATTTTCACTTTGCAGACGCCGCCTTCTTCAATGGCCCCGACGAAGCGTAACACTTTACCTTCATCACGCGCTTTGGCAACGCGGGCGGCAAAAGCATCATCCAGTTCCGGCAGGCGGGCCATAAACTGCTCAACGTCAGCGATGTCGGTGAGTTCAGCTGGCAGCAGCGGCTCAATCTCGATATCGCTCAGCTCCAGTTGATGACCCGCTTCACGCGCCAGAATCAGTAGTTTACGCGCCACATCGGTACCGGAGAGGTCGTCACGCGGATCCGGTTCGGTAAAGCCCATCTCACGGGCTGTTTTGGTGGCTTCTGATAACGATACGCCTTCATCCAGTTTACCGAAGATAAAGGAGAGCGAACCGGAGAGGATACCGGAGAATTTGATCAGCTCGTCACCGGCATTCAACAGATTTTGCAGGTTTTCGATCACCGGCAGACCAGCACCGACGTTGGTGTCGTACAGGAACTTACGACGCGATTTCGCCGCGGCCGCACGCATCTGCTGATAGTAATTCCACGACGAGGTATTGGCCTTTTTGTTCGGCGTCACCACATGGAAACCTTCAGCAAGGAAGTCAGCATATTGATCGGCCACCGCCTGGCTGGAAGTACAGTCCACAATCACCGGGTTCAGCAGGTGATACTCCTTTACCAGACGCATCAGACGACCGAGATTGAACGGCTCTTTGGCTTCGCTCAGCGCGCCTTTCCAGTCGCTGAGATCGATGCCGTGCACATTGGTTAACAGAGCGCGAGAATTGGCGACACCGCACACGCGCAGATCGATATGTTTCTCTTTCAACCACGCCTGCTGACGATGCAACTGCTCCAGCAACGCCGCACCGACACCGCCCACGCCCACCACAAATACTTCGATGACCTGGTCGGTAGCGAACAGCATCTGATGCACCACGCGCACGCCAGTGGTCACTTCATCATTGCTCACCACCACCGAGATGGAACGCTCGGAAGAGCCCTGGGCAATCGCCACGATATTGATGTTGGCACGCGCCAGCGCCGAGAAGAATTTGGCGGAGATGCCGCGCAAGGTGCGCATGCCATCGCCGACCACGGAAATCACCGCCAACTGCTCCAGCACATCGAGTGGATCCAGCAGGCCATCTTTCAGCTCCAGATAGAACTCTTCTTCCAATACGCGGCGCGCACGCGCCTGCTCGCTCTGCGGTACGCAGAAGCTGATGCTGTATTCAGAAGAGGATTGGGTGATCAGCACCACCGAGATACCGGTGCGCGACATCGCGGCAAACACACGCGCCGCCATGCCGACCATGCCTTTCATACCAGGACCGGAGACGTTAAACATCGCCATATTATTCAGGTTGGTGATGCCTTTCACCGGGTTCTCATCCAGCTCGCCTTCCCCACCGATTAAGGTGCCGGGTGCTTGCGGGTTGGCGGTGTTTTTGATCAGGCAAGGAATCTGGAACTGGGCAATCGGAGCAATGGTGCGAGGATGAAGGACTTTCGCGCCGAAGTAAGACAGTTCCATCGCTTCCTGGTAGGACATCGACTTCAGCAGTCGCGCATCCGGCACCTGGCGTGGATCGCAAGTGTAAACACCGTCTACGTCAGTCCAGATCTCGCAGCAGTCCGCACGCAAGCAGGCAGCCAGCACCGCCGCCGAGTAGTCAGAGCCATTACGGCCCAGCACCACCAGTTCGCCCTTCTCGTTACCGGCGGTGAATCCCGCCATCAGGATCATGTGATCGGCTGGGATCTGGCTGGCCGCGATGCGACGGGTTGACTCGGCGATATCCACGGTGGATTCGAGGTAGTGACCAACGGCCAGCAGTTTCTCCACCGGGTCGATCACCGTGACTTTGTGGCCGCGCGCCTGCAGCAGCGCTTCCATGATGGCGATAGAGAGCTTCTCACCACGACAGATAATGCCGGCATTCACCGCATCCGGGCACTGGCCCAGCAGGCTGATGCCATGCAGCACCTGTTTCAGCTGGGCAAATTCCAGCTCAATGCGGGTTTTCAGGCCATCGTAATCGAAGCCCGGCTGAGTCTCCGCCAGGCCCTGCAGCAGGTCGGCAAAAATCCGTTCGGCATCGCTGATATTCGTCAGTGCGTCCTGGCCGCTAATGGTTTTCTCAATCATCGCCACCAGATGATTGGTGATTTTCGCTGGCGCAGAGAGCACGGTGGCAACCTGTCCCTGTTGCGCGTTGCTTTCCAGAATATCTGCCACGCGGAGAAAACGTTCCGCATTGGCTACTGAGGTTCCGCCGAATTTCAGCACTCGCATGATTGAAGCTCTCCTGAATTTTTGCCGAAAAAAAAGCCCGCACTGTTTAGGTGCGGGCTTTTTTCTTTGTTTTTCCTGTATGCGTCAGCCCGCACCGTTACCTGTGGTAATGGTGGTGGTAATAATAATTGTGGTGTTCAGGCTGTGATTACGCATTGAGATTTTTTCTGTCTGTCTTTGTCTTGTCCGTCTGCCTTCCAGAAGTAAAGCAAAGCGCACGTTAAGTCAACGAATTTGTCTTAGCCGCCATTTTAAGGCGACTGCGCAGAGTTCGGTGTCTGCGCGTAAAACATATTAGGATCGTTCGACTGAACGCCCTGTTTCCCGATCAGTCACTATTAAAAACGATATTCACCGATTATTTATCTATAAGTTTTTTTTCTACATCATGTAGCAGACGATGCAGCATGGCGCTATCGCGCTGTTCCAGTAGGCCAATGCGCTGATCGATCCAGTCCGCCATTTTGGCATCGTCGCTCACTTCCAGTTTCACCAGCAGCTGATGGAAACGTTCGCGTAGCGCCTGCAGCTGATGTTCGTTCGCCACCTCTTTCACTTCTGCCGCGACCTGATTCAGCGCCGACAGCTGATAGCAGTACACCATCACCGCCTGTCCGAGGTTGAGTGAAGGGTAATCATTGGCCATTGGAATGCCGGTCAGCAGATCGACCTGATCCAGCTCTTCATTGGTTAAGCCACTGTCCTCACGACCAAATACCAGCGCGATTCGGCTCAGCCACTGGCGCTTCTCCTGCAGAATGGTTTCGACTTGCGCCGGCGTGGCGTAGTAGCGGAACTTCGCACGACTGCGGGCGGTGGTGGCGACCGAGAAATCGACATCGGCCAGCGCCTCACTCAGCGTGGCGTAGGTTTTAACATTATCGAGAATCTCACCGGCACCGTGCGCAACACGACGCGCAGCCGGGTCTTGCCAGGCATCGCTGGCGACAATACGCAGTTCGCTAAAACCCATGGTTTTCATGGCACGAGCGGCCGCGCCGATATTTTCCGGACGGGCGGGTGAGACAAGGATTAGGGGGAAATGCATGATTTTTCCATCGAACTGTTAACAACTCGCCCTATGTTGGCATGCAGTGGCAAAAATACCAACCGCACGGACAAGAGAAAATAAGATGTTAAGGATGTTAAAAGAGGATAAAAGCGATGGGGAGAAGATATTGTGGGATATAACTAAAATTTCCACGCTTAATTAATATAAATCTATTGTTTTTCATATTATTAAAATATTATTTCCTGCAGGTTTTAGTTTTACCGTTATGCAGCCAAAATGTAGCAAAAATGCTGCTTTTTGTGAGCTAAGCTGGCATTCCTGGAGAAGTTTTTCATAAAAGTGTTAACGTGCTACACTTGCATTTGATATAAGTCAACGAAGCGTTGTTTTTATGCTTATCGGTTGTTGTTGGTGCTGTTAGGTTGCTGTTAATACGGTTAGGATAAGCGCCAGTCCGATACCCACGGGGCACGCAAATATTCATCCTGACTGGCTGAGCTAACACTGAAGTTGACATAGATGGATGGTGTATTCCGAAGATTATTTCGTACACCGGTTGCGTAAGGCACGCTGTTTTGATGAACAGTAAACGCAGCCATCGTACGCCCTGTTTTCGATTTGTTGGCAAATTTTAGGTAGCGAAACATGCAGACCCCGCACATTCTTATCGTTGAAGACGAACTGGTCACGCGTAACACCCTCAAAAGTATTTTTGAGGCGGAAGGTTACGTGGTCTATGAAGCCACCGACGGCGCCGAGATGCATCAGGTTTTGACGGAAAATGACGTCAATCTGGTGATCATGGATATCAACCTGCCAGGCAAAAACGGTTTGCTGCTGGCACGCGAATTGCGTGAACAAGCAAACGTTGCGCTGATGTTCCTGACAGGTCGTGATAACGAAGTAGATAAAATCCTCGGCCTGGAGATTGGCGCCGATGATTACATCACTAAACCGTTTAACCCACGTGAGCTGACGATTCGTGCACGCAACCTGTTATCGCGCACCATGAATCTGGCGATGCCAAGTGAAGAACGTCGCGCGGTTGAAAGCTATCGCTTTAACGGCTGGGAGCTGGATATTAACAGCCGCTCGCTGATCAGCCCGAACGGTGAACAGTATAAGCTGCCACGCAGTGAGTTCCGCGCGATGCTGCACTTCTGCGAAAACCCGGGCAAGATTCAAACCCGTGGCGATCTGCTGAAGAAGATGACGGGTCGTGAGCTGAAGCCGCATGACCGCACCGTGGATGTCACCATCCGCCGCATTCGTAAGCATTTCGAATCCACCCCGGATACGCCAGAAATCATCGCCACCATTCATGGCGAAGGGTATCGCTTCTGTGGTGAATTGCAGGATTAAGTTTGCTGCAGTAAAAGAAAAACGCCCATCAGGGCGTTTTTTTATGCCTCAATGCCACGGCATGATTGGCACCGCGCTCAGCGCATTCTTCGGCGAACCGTCCACCACTTTATCTGAGTAGCTCAGGTAAACCAGCGCATGACGTTTTTGATCATAGAAGCGCACCACCTGCAGCTTCTTAAATACCAATGAAGTGCGCTTTTGGAAGACCACTTCTCCTTGCGACTTGCCTTGTGCGATTTTATCGCTAAGCTCTACAGGCCCAACCTGCTGGCAGGAGATGGCTGCGTCGGAAGTATCTTCCGCCAGACCTAATCCGCCCTTTATCCCACCGGTTTTCGCCCGGCTGATATAACAGGTTACATTTTTTACGTCGGGGTCGTCGAAGGCTTCCACCACGATCTTATGGTCGGGGCCAAACATCTTGAACACCGTGTCTACCGAGCCAACTTCCTCGGCCTGGACACCCGCGCTGAACACACCCGTTACCAGCGTGATTATAAGAAAGCGAGCTATTGTCATTGAGTTACCATTGCCAATCGAATAGATGAGACTGTAATGTACTGTCAATTGAACCCGGAACCAAACCTAAACGGGTTGTAGCCCGCATTGATTTAGCACAGCCGATTGACAAACCGCCCCCACGCTTTTGTGCATTTCGTGCTATTATTCGACGACTTCATAGTTGCGCCACCAGAGAGTTATGAGGATGTTTTATGGACCAAGCCGGTATCATTCGCGATTTGCTTGTCTGGCTGGAGAGCCATCTGGATCAACCCCTTTCATTAGATAATGTTGCGTTGAAAGCGGGCTATTCCAAGTGGCACCTGCAGCGTATGTTCAAGGAAGTGACGAGCCACGCCATCGGCGCTTACATCCGCGCGCGTCGCCTGTCGAAAGCCGCTGTGGCCTTGCGCCTGACCAGCCGCCCGATCCTCGACATCGCTTTACAATACCGCTTCGATTCACAGCAGACTTTTACCCGTGCGTTTAAAAAGCAGTTTAATCAAACGCCCGCCTGGTATCGTCGCTCATCGGAATGGAACTCCTTCGGCATTCGTCCGCCGATTCGTCTCGACGATCACCACATGCCAGAGGCCACGTTTGTCACGCTGCCGGAAACGGTGCTGGTCGGGCAAACGCAGAGTTACACCTGTACGCTGGAGCAAATTTCCAGCTACCGTGACGAAATGCGTATCCACTTCTGGAAGCAGTTCCTGCTGGAAACCGATACCGTGCCGCCGGTGTTGTACGGTCTGCATCAGGTACGTGCCAGCCATGAAAAGGATGATGAGCAGGAGATTCTCTACACCACTGCGGTGCCTGCCGATCAACAGGCACTGAGCATGCAGTCGAATCAGAATGTGATTCTCGAAGCCGGGGATTACGTGCAGTTCACCTATAACGGCGCCCGTAGCGCGCTGGGTGAGTTTATCCTGCTGCTGTACGGCACCTGCATGCCAACGCTGGGTCTGGTGCGTCGTCAGGGCCAGGATATTGAGCGCTTCTTTACCCACGGTGGTAAGAAACGCAGCGAGCCGCCAACGGAAATCCGTTGCGAATACCTGATTCCCATTCGCCCTCAGCAGAATCGCTGATATGAAAATGCCGTCATGATGACGTAATGCCGATCAGTTAAGACAAAAATGATCGGTTGAACGATCCGGCAGTTCTGCAAGAATCCGTAATCTCTCAGGGATTACGGATTTTTTTATGCTTCTCAGTCAGGCTCTCGATATCGTTCATA